>JANPFZ010000300.1:0-4279 GCA_031423655.1 Polaromonas sp. | reverse complement strand
GGCGCCAATATCGGCGAGATGAACTGCGTGCGCAAGCACCTCTCGGGCATCAAGGGCGGGCGTCTGGCGGCGGCATGCGCGCCGGCGCGCGTGGTGACGCTCATGATCAGTGACGTGCCGGGTGACGACCCATCGGTGATTGCCAGTGGTCCGACCGTGCCTGACGAGACAAGCTGCGCTGACGCGCTCGCGATTTTGACGCGCTACGGCATTGACGTGCCGCCAGCCGTACGGGCGCAGCTGGAAAGCGGCGCACTCGAAACACCCAAGCCCGGTGACGATGCGTTCAACGGCCATGAAATACACATGATTGCCACGCCGCAGCAGTCGCTTGAAGCTGCGGCTGTTGCTGCGCGAGCCGCAGGTTTGAATGCCTACATCCTCAGCGACGAAATGGAAGGTGAGTCACGCGAAGTCGGCAAGGTACATGCCGCCCTGGCTAGAGCGGTGTCAACGAAAAATCAACCCTTCCAAAAACCCTGCGTGATCTTGAGCGGCGGCGAAACTACCGTCACGGTCAAACCGGTGAAAGACGGCGCAACGCGGGGCAAGGGCGGACGCGCCGGCGAATTTTGCCTGGGCCTGGCGCTGGCGCTGCAGGGCCAGCCGGGTGTGTACGCGATGGCGGCTGACACCGACGGCATCGACGGCATGGAAGACAACGCTGGCGCATTCGTGGCGCCGGACACGCTGGCTAGAGCCGCAGCGCAGGGCATGAAAGTCGACGCGTTTCTTGACCGTAATGACGCCTATGGTTACTTCCGGCCGCTGGGTGATCTGGTTATCACCGGGCCTACGCATACCAATGTGAATGACTTCCGGGCGCTATTGATTTTGTAGCTGCTTGGGCAAGTATTGCCTGGGCTACAGGCCATATTAATCATAAAAAGCAGTGAGCCGCCCGTGATGCGGCGTTCACAAAATGGCATCAGCGTGACAGCGCCGTCAGCACATTTTCTGCTGTAGCTGGTGCCGTCAACCGCACCGGGCCGTTGGAGCCTCTCGCCCGCGCCACCGCATCGCGCAGCGCCTCGAACACACTGATCGCCAGCATCAGCGGCGGCTCGCCAACGGCCTTGCTGCCGAACACGTTGTCTTCGCGGTTCGGCTCGGGCCATAAGGCTATCTTGAAGTGTTCGGGAATGTCTCCCGTTGCAGGAATTTTGTAGGTGCTGGGGGCGTGGGTGCTGAGCTGGCCCTTGTCGTTCCACACCAGCTGCTCGGTCGTCAGCCAGCCCATGCCCTGAATGAAGCCGCCTTCGATCTGGCCGATGTCAATCGCCGGATTGATCGACGTACCGACGTCATGCAGGATGTCGACCTTCAGCACGCGGCTTTCGCCAGTCAGCGTGTCGATCGCCACCTCGGTGCAGGCGGCGCCATAGGCAAAGTAATAAAACGGCCGCCCCGTCAGCGTGGTTTTGTCGTAGTGGATTTTCGGTGTGCGATAAAAGCCGTCGCTCCACAGCTGGATGCGGTTGGCGTATGCCAGCTTGACGACTTCCGTGAAGGGCCGCGATTTCTCAGGCGTCAACACCATGCCGCCCGCAAAGAGAACCGCACTGGCACCGCAGCGGTCCAGCCCGGCGACAAACTGCGCGATGTTGTCACGCACATGGCGCGCGGCGTACTGCGCGGCCCGCGCATTGAGGTCGGTGCCCGCCGACGCGGCGGTGGCGGACGCGTTCGCAATCTTGCTGGTGTCGCTGGCAGTGGATTGCACCTGCTCGAACGCCACGCCCAATTCATCGGCCACGATTTGCGCCACCTTGGTGTTCAGCCCCTGGCCCATTTCGGTGCCGCCGTGGTTCACCAGTACGCTGCCGTCTGTATACACATGCACCAACGCGCCGGCCTGGTTAAAAAGCGTGGCGGTGAACGAGATACCGAACTTCACTGGCGTGATCGCGATGCCGCGCTTGATCACCGGGCTGCTCTCATTCCATAAAGAAATGGCCTGTACCCTACGCCGATACTGCGCAGTCAGCTCCAGGTTTGATAGCAACGGTTCGAGGATGTTGTCTTCAACCGTCATGCCGTAGTGCGTGACGTTCCGGCGAGAGGCTTCGACAGGCTCAGCCCGAACGGTTGGATTTTTTTCCGTTCGCCCTGAGCTTGTCGAAGGGTCTGCCAGTTCGTCGCTATACAGATTCCGCCTGCGCACATCCAGCGCATCCAGCCCCAGCGTGCGCGCGATGTCGCTCATGATGGTCTCGGTCACGATCATGCCCTGCGGCCCGCCGAAGCCGCGAAATGCGGTGTTGCTTTGCGCGTTCGTCTTGCAGCGATAGGAAGCGATCTCGACGTCCTGCAAAAAGTAGGCGTTGTCGACATGAAAAACAGCGCGGTCGGCGACCGGCCCCGACAGGTCGGCGCTGAAGCCGCAGTTCACCGCCATCATCAATCTCAATCCGGTGATGCGGCCCGTGTTGTCGAAGCCGACGCTGTAGTCATACGCAAACGGATGGCGCTTGCCGGTGATCATGAAGTCGTCGTCTCGGTCCAGGCGCAGCTTGATGGGGCGCTTCAATTTATTCGCGGCCACTGCCGACCACACCGCCAGCTGCCCGGCCTGCGTTTCCTTGCCGCCGAAGCCGCCTCCCATGCGCCGGCATTCGACACGCACCGCGTGCTGCTCGATGTCCAGCGCGTGCGCTACCCAGTGCTGCACCTCCCCGGGGTGCTGCGTGCTCGAATAAACCAGCCACTGGTTTTGCTCTTGCGGCACCACATAGGCGACCTGGCCTTCCAGATAGAAATGCTCCTGGCCACCGACTTCCAGCGTGCCGTGCAGCGTGTGCAGCGCACTGCGCAAGGCCGCCGCTGCGTCGCCGCGTTTGACAAACACTGGCGGCAGCACATAGCTTTCTGCCTTCAGCGCGTCATGCACATTCAAAATCGCTGGCAGTGCCTCGATGCGGCAGACCACCTTGCGCGCGGCCCGCCGCGCCTGCATGACGGATTCGGCCACCACCAGCCCGATCACCTGACCCACATGCTGCACCGTGGCGTGGGCAAACACCGGCTCGTCGTGCGCGAAGTTACCCAGCATCGTGTCGCCCGGAATGTCGCTGGCGAGAATCACGTCACGCACGCCGGGCATGGCGCGCGCCGCCGTGCTGTCTATACCCAGCAAGCGGCCGTGTGCGACGCTGGACAGGATGGGTGCGGCAAACAGCGTGCCGCGAATCTCTGCAATGTCGTCAACGTAGGTGGCGCAGCCCGTCACCTGGGCGCGGGCGCTTTCATGGAATTTTGATGCGCCTGCGGCCTGGGCTGGCGGGCTCGGCGAAGCGACAGGCTCTTGCACCGCAGGCGAAGCCGCATGCGCGTTGGCAGCACTCACCTGCGGGTCGTCGACTGCATCGCGGCTGACGGAAAGGTCATCGCCCGCACTCATGGCGATTCCTCCAGCGTGAAAGTCTGCAGGTTAATCTGCTGCAGGCCCTGGCTCTCAAACCAGTAGCGTTGCAGCAGATTGCCCAGCACTTCACGGCGGTAGTCGCTGGAGGCGCGCATGTCGGAGATCGGTGAGAACTCGGCGTGCAGTGTGGCAATGGCATGCTGCACCGTGGCTGCGGTCCACGGCTGGCCGGTCAAGGTGGCTTCGGTTTTGACGGCGCGCACGGGGATTGCCGCTACGCCGCCTGCGCCTATCGATGCGCGGATGACGACGCTATTTTCAATCTGCAGATTAATGGCCAGACAGACTGCGGAGATGTCGTCGTCGAAGCGTTTGGAGATTTTGTAGCTCTGAAGGTTCTGATTGGCGACTGGCTTTGGCACCTTGATCCACGCCAGCACTTCATCGGGCGCCAACACGCTTTGCCGATACCCGGTGTAGAACTGCTCCAGCGGCATTTCCCGCTGGCCCCTGATGCTCATCAGAACCAGACTGGCCCGCAGTGCAATCAGCAGCGGCATCGAGTCGCCAATCGGCGAGCCATTGGCGACGTTGCCGCCCAGCGTGCCCGAGTTGCGCACCGGCAGGCCGGCAAAGCGGGTTGCGAACGCATGCAGTTGCGGCCACAGCCCGTTCAGTGCGGCATAGGCGTCAACCAGCGGCACAGCAGCACCGATGACAAGGTGATCTGGGTAGTCTTCAATACGCCGCAGCTCCTGAACTTTGGTCACGTCAATGACCTGCTCAAACTGCAGGTGCTGCTTGGTCACCCACAGGCCCACATCGGTGCAGCCGGCGACCAGTTGCGCGGCAGGATGCGTCGCGCGTAGCCGCAGCAGCCCGGCCAGCGACCGCGGTGAGTTATATGAAGAATCA
>JANPFZ010000299.1:0-1635 GCA_031423655.1 Polaromonas sp. | reverse complement strand
GGCAAATCCCGCCACGCCTTTCCGTTCGAGCCCGCCCGCTGCATGGCACCGCTGCCGCGCGCCTACCAATGGGCTGACGGCTCGGCTTTCATCAACCATGTCGAGCTGGTGCGCAAGGCGCGCAATTCCGAAGTGCCAGCTACCTTCTATACCGACCCGCTGATGTACCAGGGCGGCAGCGACGACTTCACCGGCCCGTGCGACGATGTGGTGGCCGCCAGCGAGGCTTTCGGCATCGACTTCGAGGCCGAAATTGCCGTCATCACCGCCGACGTACCGATGGGCAGCACGCCCGGGCAGGCCATCGACGGCATTCGCCTGCTGATGCTGGCCAACGACGTGTCGCTGCGCAACCTGATTCCCGACGAACTCGCCAAGGGCTTCGGCTTTGTGCAAAGCAAGCCGGCCACCGCCTTCAGCCCGGTCGCGGTCACGCTCGATGAAGTCGGCGATGCCTGGCAGGGCGGGCGCCTGCACCTGACGCTGCAAAGCACCTGGAATGGCCGCAAGGTCGGCGTCTGTGACGCCGGTCCCGAGATGACATTTCACTTCGGCCAGCTGATTGCGCACCTGTGCAAAACCCGCAATGTGCGCGCCGGCAGCGTGGTCGGCTCAGGCACCGTCAGTAACAAGGACTGGACCCATGGCTACAGCTGCATCGCCGAAAAACGTGCGATTGAAACCATCGAAAACGGTCAACCGAAAACTGGCTTCATGAAGTTCGGCGACACCATCCGCATCGAGGTCAAAGGCAAGGACGGGCAGTCGGTGTTTGGCGCCATTGACCAGAAAATCGTGGCGCTTGACAAACTGGATTCGGGCAGGAAAGCAGCAAAAGAAACTGCAAAAACAGCTGTGAAAGACGACGAGCGGGAAGACTGAAACCAGCTGACGACCCTCAGGCGCCCGACAGCTGCCCGGCAAAGGTCTTGATGCCGCGCAGCATCATCTCGATAGCCACCGCCACCAGCACCAGGCCCATCAGCCGTTCCAGCGCCACCACAAAGCGGTCGCCGGCCACGCGCTGAATGCGTTCGGCCAGCACCAGCACCACCGCGCTCACCACCATCGTCACGCACAGCGCGGCAATCCATTCCATGCGCTTGTCAGGCTGCTGCGACACCAGCAGCAGCACGGTCGCCAGCGCCGACGGCCCGGCAATCGCCGGCACCGCCAGCGGCACGATCAGCGGCTCACGCACTTCGTCGGTCACCTGCGCGGTGGGCGGCGGAAAAATCATGCGCAGCGCGATCAAAAACAAAATCACGCCGCCGCCGATCTGCAGCGACAGCGCGCTCAGATTCATCGCGCGCAAAAAACCCTCGCCGATGAACATGAAGGTCAGCAGCAGCAGAAAAGCGATCAGGATTTCGCGCAGAATCACCAGCGGCCGCCGGGCCGGCTCCACATGCCTCAGCGCATTGGCAAAAATCGGAATGTTGCCCACCGGGTCGGTGATCAGGATGAGCAAAATCGTGGCGGATAAAAAGGTGTAGTTCATGCGGCGGGCCTCATCATCCAAACCTCGGCGCGGCCGTGCTGAGGCGGGCCGGGGATACTGACGACGCCGTCATAAAACGGTGGTGGACGCTTTTCATGCTTTTCATTCCGCCAGCTTATCAGGCACAGTGCAGG
>JANPFZ010000298.1:0-3309 GCA_031423655.1 Polaromonas sp. | reverse complement strand
TACTTGGGCTTGAGTGCGCCCTTGGCATCGCGTGCGTGTTCATGGACGCGGTAAGCGTCGTGTCCATTCCACGACGGCGTGTTCCAGTAGGTTTGTGCAGCGTTTTCAACGGCCAGGTGCGCGTATTTATCTTCCATGGGGCTTATTTTACGGTTTATGTGTAAATCAGGGCGCTAGCCCAATGAATACGTGCGCGTTCAGCTACTAAATTAATAGCGACACGCATGTCGGCCAGGTGAGGTCGATGTCAGGGCGATGTTGGCTGGGCGACAAAACCGATACGGTTCAGACCGGCTTTTTGTGCCACGCCCATCACCTCGACCACGCGGCCGTAGGGCACGGCTTCGTCGGCGCGCAGCTGCACTTCGGTGTCGGGGTTGGCGGCTGCAGATTTTTTCAAGCTGTCAGCCAGCGCGGCCAGATCGGTCTTCTGGTCATTCAAAAAAACCTGCGCCGATTTGTCGATGACGACGGTGACGTACTTCGGCGCTTCACTGACTTGCGCGGCATTGGTCTTCGGCAACTCCAGCTTGATCGAGCTGGCCAGCAGCGGCGCGGTGATGATGAAGATCACCACCAGCACCAGCATCACATCGACCAGCGGTGTGACGTTGATTTCGCTCATGGGCTGGGGTCCCTGGGTGCGTTCCAATCGACCAAACATTAGGCCCCCACGCTCGCTCGCTGCGCGTAGCTCACTGCCCCCCGAGGGGGCCGCTGCGCCTGCGGCCCGGCAAAGCCGGTTCCGCGGCCCCTGCTTGAAGGAAGCCGAGCCTTGCGCACTGATTGGACGCCGCTTAGGGTCATCCGTTATGCCTCTGATGTGAAAACAATTCGCGTAAATCTCGCGCAAAGCCTTCCAGATCGGCTTCAATGCGTCCGATAGCGCGGCCGAAAATGTTGTACGCCAGCACGGCCGGAATCGCCACCGCCAGACCGGCCGCCGTCATGATCAACGCCTCACCGACCGGCCCGGACACCTTGTCGATGGTCACTTGCCCCGCACCGGCCATGCCGATCAGCGCATGGTAGATGCCCCAGACGGTGCCCAGCAGGCCGACAAAAGGCGCCGTGGAACCAACGGTGGCCAGCAACACCTGACCGAACTGAAGTTTGTTGAGCACGGCGTGCAGGGCGCCCCGCAGCACCCGAGTCAGCTGTTGTGATTTGTCGCCGGCGGAGGCCAGGGTCTGCCCGTCCTGCATGTTGGTCGCGGCGATCAAGGGCAGCACCAGTCGCTCGCGGTCGAAAGCGGCGACTTTGCCTGACGCTTCATCAACGGACGCCGACTGCCAGAATGCCGCCGTGCTGCGCGCCACATCGCTGGTGGCGCGTTGTAGCAGCCAGGCCTTCCACAAAATGACAACCCAGCTGGCGACCGACATGGCCAGCAGCAACACCGCGACGATCTGGCTGACCGCGCCGCCCTGGGTCATCAAATCAAAGAAATTCATGCCCCCACGCTTTTCACTTCGTGTAATGCGCTGCCCCCCAAGGGGGCTGAACTTGCTCGGGGCGGCCCTTCGCTGCGTTCGTTCTGGCTCACCTTAACCCCAGCACATCGAACATGTCAAACAAGCCAGTCTTTTGCCCGTGCAAAAAGCGCGCGGCGCGCAAACTGCCTTGCGCATAGGTGGCGCGGCTTGATGACTTGTGCGTGATCTCGATGCGCTCTCCGGTACCCGCAAACAGCACCGTGTGGTCGCCGACGATGTCGCCGCCGCGAATCGTCGCAAAGCCGATGCTTGACGGATCGCGTTCGCCGGTCACACCTTCCCGCGCATACACGGCGCAGTCTTTCAAATCACGGCCCAAGGCGCCGGCAATCACCTCGCCCATTTTCAGCGCCGTGCCCGACGGCGCATCGACCTTGTGACGGTGGTGCGCCTCAACGATCTCAATGTCGTAGCCTGTGGACAACGCTTTCGCGGCCATCTCCAGCAGCTTGAGCGTGACGTTGACGCCGACACTCATGTTGGGTGCCATGACGATGGCGATGTCTTTGGCGGCGGCTGCAATTTCGGCTTTTTGCGCATCAGAAAAACCTGTCGTACCGATGACCAGTTTCACGCCCATTTCGCGGCACACCGCCAAGTGCGCCAGCGTGCCCTCGGGCCGCGTGAAGTCGATCAGCACGCCGGATCCAGCGAGCCCCTGGCGCAGATTTGATTGAATCAGCACGCTGCTGGACCGTCCCGCAAACGCGCTTGCGTCCAGACCGATGGCGGTGCTTCCGGAGATGTCGAGCGCGCCCGTCAGCAGGCAGTCGTCGCTGGCGTGCACCGCCTCAATCAGCATCTGGCCCATACGCCCGCTGGCGCCCGCAATGGCAATGTGATGCGGCCTGTCGCTGCTTGCCTCCCCGCTCACCGCGTTCACTTCGCAGGGCTCTCAAGCGGTGGGTAGATGCGCGCGGGTTCGTCGGCTGGCGCGAGCGGCGTGCCCGGTGCGTTGGCGGCGGCAGATTTTGAAGGCCGTTCGGCGGCTTTGAGTTGCGCTTCGGTGGCTTCGAGTTGCGGCACCTTGCCCAGCTTGCGCTTGTTGTCCAGCCGGGCAATGAATTCGGCTTCACTGGGCATGGTGTCGCCTTCAAAACGCTCCAGCAAATCACCCTTGAAAAACACCGTGTATTTGTACGACTGCGCCTCGGTGCCCTGACGTTTCAGCGTGAACACATAGTCCCAGCGATCGGCGTGAAAAAGACTCGCCAGCAGCGGCGTGCCCAGCGTCGCCTTGACCTGCTCGCGGATCATGCCAACGCGCAGTTGCTCGACCTGTTCTTTTGATACGAAGTTACCCTGAATCACGTCGATCTTGTAAGGTGTGATCCAGTTCAGCGGATTGGCTGCGCTACCGCCCAGGCCACTGCAGCCTGCCAGCGAAATCATGGCAATAATTAAGGCCGCTGGCTTGATGCTGAAATGATGTTTTACAGACATGGTTTTGGGTGTGGCGATATGATGGTTCATTGTAGCGGCTGGGTTTTTGCCGACGCTTTCCGGCTGCCCACTTACTCCCCTGCGAGACCCTCATGAGCAACATCGATGAGCTGAAAAATACTGGCCTGAAGGCCACGCTGCCGCGCTTGAAAATCCTCGAGATTTTTCAGATTGGCAAACAGCGACACATGACCGCCGAAGATGTCTACCGGGTGCTGCTGGAAGAGCGTTCCGACATCGGCCTGGCCACCGTCTACCGCGTGCTGACGCAGTTCGAGCAGGCGGGTCTGCTGAGTCGCAGAAATTTTGAATCAGGCAAGGCGGTGTATGAGATCAACGAAGGCCAGCACCATGACCATCTGGTGTGCCT
>JANPFZ010000297.1:0-2963 GCA_031423655.1 Polaromonas sp. | reverse complement strand
CTGCATTATCTTAATAGCGCTGTGCTTAGACAAATCGTGAAACATTCAGTTGCATGCCAGCGCTTTTTGCGGGCAATTCCACCAGCCCTGCGCCAACTACGGCAATGCCAACCTGTTCGCGCTGGACGTGGTGACCGCTGCAGCTTGATCTTGAGTTGCTGTGGTCAGATCAGCACCTGGGCCGAAAGGCCTTGGGTGTTTTTTTAGGGGCGGAATTCCAGGTTTGTATACCGTCCCAAGGCGCTGTTTCTAAATAAAATAGGCCTGCAACCCAGGTGATACCCGCATAAGGCGCTATTTATTTAATAGCGTCGTGTTGGCATTGCTGGCAGGGGTTAGAACCGCCTGTTTGATCGGACTGCGCTTTTCCAGTCCGTCCATGTAGCGCTCGATGCCTTCGCCCTCTCGTTCAAGAAAGCGTTCCACCGCGTCGGCAAACGACGGATGCGCCAGCCAGTGCGCGCTGGTGGTTTTGACCGGCAGCAGCGCCCGCGCCATTTTGTGTTCACCCTGCGCGCCGCCTTCAAAACGCTGGTAGCCATGCGCTATGCACCACTGCAGCGGCTGGTAGTAGCAGGCTTCGAAATGCAGGCAGTCAACACGCGCCACTGCGCCCCAGTAGCGGCCGTAGGCGACCTGATCGCGCTGAGCCGCCGATTCAGTATCATTTTGGCTACTAGCCTTGGCATTACGTGCGCTGACAGATATCAAACTGGTAGCAATTGGTTGACGGGATCCATCTTTTTCCACATGTTCACCGACAAAAAGCAACCAGTTTTCGGGCATGTCGCGCTGCATGCACCGGAAAAAGTCGCGGCTCAAATACGGTGCGTTGCCATGCTCGTAATAAGTGCGTTCGTAGCAGCGGTAGAAGAAGTCCCAGTCGGCGTCGCTGATGTCGGTGCCCAGAGACCAGCGAAAAACAATGCCCGCGTCCGCCACCTTGCGCCGCTCCTGGCGGATTTTTTTGCGCTTTTCCTGGCTCAGTGACATCAGGAAGTCGTCAAAGTCGCGGTAGCCTGCGCCGACTTCAGTTTGGGCCGAATCCGAACACTCATTTTCCGTTCGGGCTGAGCCTGTCGAAGCCATGTTGCCAAGTCCTGACCCTTCGACAAGCTCAGGGCAAACGGCGGGAAGCTGGGTGGAAATTCTGTTTGTCCAGTGAAACTGCACGTTATGCCGCAGCATCAGGCCCGCTTCTTCACAAGCGACCACATCTTCATCGCTGGCAAACAGCAGATGCAGTGACGACAGTTTTTCGTCTTCGCACCAGGCCATCACGGCCTGCAAGAGCAGCACGCGCTCGGCCGCATTGCGCGCCAGCAGCCGCGCACCGGGCACGGGCGTAAACGGCGGTGCGATCAGGGCTTTGGGGTAGTACTTCAGGCCATGCTCGGCGTAGGCGTTGGCCCAGGCCCAGTCGAAGACGTATTCGCCGTAGGAATGAATCTTGAGATACAGCGCGCAGGCGCCGGCCAGTGTGTCGCCGTGCCACAGCGTGAGGAAATGCGGCGTCCAGCCGGTCTTGGACGTGGCGCTGCCGCTTTCGTGCATGGCGGCGAGGTATTCGTGGCGCATGAAGGGGCAGGGTGCCTCGCCAGGGCTTTGCAGCTCCAGCAGGGCATTCCAGTCGTTTGCATTGACCTGCAGCGGCGAATTCAGCACACGAATGACATAATCTTTTTTAGCCATGCTGCGCTCCAGCGATCACGATGCGGCGGTCAGTTTCAAGGCGTATTTTTCTATTCATGACTCTCAAAATCTGCGTTGCGCAATTGAACTACTGCGTCGGCGACATGCCGGGCAATGCGCAAAAAATAATCGATGCCGCCCGCGCGGCCTATGCCGATGGCGCGCGGCTGCTGCTGACACCCGAGCTGGCGATTTGCGGCTATGCGGCGGAAGATCTGTTTTTGCGCGCCTCTTTCGTCGAAGCCTGTGATGATGCCGTGAATCGGGTGGCCCGCGAGCTGGCCGGGTTAAAAGGCTTGACGGTGGTGTTGGGCACGCCCACGCACGGCAATACAGGCCGTGGCGACGAGGCGGCAGGCGGCCTGCGAACCAAAAGCATGTCGGTGCAGCAGCGCCACAATGCGGCGCGTGTGCTACGCGAAGGCAGCATCATAGCCACCTATGCCAAGCGCGAGCTGCCGAACTACCAGGTTTTTGACGAACGGCGCTACTTCACGCCGGGGCGAGGCGTTTGCGTGTTCGATGCGGGTGAGGGCGCGGAGTTGGTTCGTATCGGCCTGCTGATTTGTGAAGACGCGTGGTTTGAAGAGCCTACGCGCTTGGCGAAAGAAGCTGGGGCCGAGTTGCTGGTGGTCATCAACGCGTCGCCGTTTCATGTCGGCAAAGGCAATGAACGCGAGCTGATGATGCAAAGCCGGGTACGCGCCACCGGCCTGCCACTGATCTATGCGCATCTGGTGGGCGGGCAGGACGAAATCGTCTTTGAGGGGCGCTCATTCGCACTGCACGCTGATGGCTCGCTGGCTGGCCGAGCCCCCAGTTTCAAGGAAAATCTGTTTTTAGCCCAGGTAGAACGTGCGCAAGCAGCTATTAAAATAGTAGCGGAGATAGAACCTGAACGCAGCGAAGATGCTGACCTGTGGGACGCGCTGGTGCTGGGTGTGCGCGACTATCTGGGTAAAAACGGCTTTCCCGGTGCGATTTTGGGCCTGTCGGGCGGTATCGATTCGGCGTTGGTGCTCGCGATCGCCGTCGATGCGCTGGGCGCCGACAAAGTGCGCACGGTGATGATGCCGTCGCCGTACACCGCCGATATCTCGTGGATCGACGCCAGAGAAATGGCCGAACGGTTGAAGGTGCGCTACGACGAAATTTCAATCGTGCCGGAGTTCAACGCCTTCAAGACTTCGCTGGCCGATGAGTTCAAGGGCTTGCCCGAAGACACAACCGAAGAAAATATCCAGGCCCGCATTCGCGGCGTTTTTTTAATG
>JANPFZ010000296.1:0-9629 GCA_031423655.1 Polaromonas sp. | reverse complement strand
CATGCAAGCTGCTTTCAGGTTTTGGGCGCGCTGGAGCCGAGTGCAATTTTCAGCAGGTCGGCCACGGTATTGGCGTTGAGCTTTTCCATGATGTTGGCGCGGTGCGCTTCCACCGTTTTAATGCTGATGCCCAAGTCGTCGGCAATCTGCTTGTTCAGCCGGCCTGCGACGATGCGCTCCAGCACCTGAGCTTCGCGCGAGGTGAGTTTGGCCAGCAGCGCGTCGCGGCTGGCAGACTGCTGGTGGCCGGCGAAGGCTTCTTTGGCCTGCTCCAGCATGCGTTCGACCAGATTGACAAGCTCGGTCTCCTGAAAAGGCTTCTGGATGAAATCCATTGCGCCTTTTTTCATCGTGGTCACGGCCATAGGCACGTCGCCGTGGCCGGTAATAAACACGATGGGCAGCGGCGATTTTCTCTCGACCAGACGATCCTGCAAATCGAGCCCGGTCATACCGGCCATGCGAATGTCCACGATCAGGCAAGCCACTTCACGGGCGTCGTAGCGGCTTAAAAAGGTTTCGGCCGAGTCATAGCAGCGCACGCGGTAGTCCTTGCCTTCAAGCAACCACTGCAGCGAGTCGCGCACGCCTTCGTCGTCATCGACAACATAGACCGTACCTTTTTTTGGAATCAAGCTCATGCCAAATTTCTTTCGTGAACTTTTTTAAAACAGCGATCAAAGAAGACCTGTGAAGATCCAAGAGGACCCATGAAGATCAATGAAGATCAATGAAGATCAGCACTCCTGGATGCTACGTTATCAGTAGCGCCAGCCACAGGCAGAAGCAGGGGCGTAACAGGAATCCAGAAGGTAAACCGGCACCCCACGACCTCATCGCCATTGTAGAGGTTCTCGGCCTCCATCCTGCCCTGATGCGACTCGACAATACTGCGGCACAACTTCAGCCCGATGCCCATGCCTTCTGCCTTGGTGGAATAGAAAGCTTCGAAGAGGCGGGCCTTGACTTGAGGTGACAGTCCACGGCCGGAATCGAGCACCGAAAATTCCACGACTTTCCGGTCATCAATGCGCTTGGGAACCACCCGCAATTCGACGCTGCGACGCGCTGCCGGCAGCTGCGCCTGCGCTATCGATTCCGCAGCGTTTTTCATCAGGTTGATCAACACCTGCTCGATCAGGATTGGGTCCACCATGATCTGCGGCAGACGAGCTGCCATGTAGTGGCTCAGCCGGACATGGTGCCGGCGCAGCTCGATGTCGGCCAGCTCCATGGCGTTGCTGACCAAAGTTTCTACGTTGGCGTAGCTGCGGTTAGGCTCGCTGCGCTTCACGAACGAGCGGATGCGCTGGATGATTTGCCCGGCCCGGTGCGCTTGTTTGGCGGTTTTTTCCAGCGCTACCAGCAGGTCTTCGCTGCTGATCTGCTGGCCCTTGATGCGCGACACCATGCCGTTGCAGTAATTGTTGATGGCCGTCAGTGGCTGGTTGAGTTCATGCGCCACGCTAGACGCCATTTCGCCCATGGTGATCAACCGGCTGGCGGTTTGCGCGCGTTCGTTTTGCAGCGCCGCCTGCTCCTCTGCATGGCGACGCGGCGTGATGTCGGTGGCAATCACCATTTGGGCCAGTCGGCCATCAACCCAGGTCAGGTAGCGGGAGCGCACCTCCAGCCACTTCGACAGCTCGGGCACATGAATCTCAGCATTTTCGGTTTGGGCCGCAGTCAGTGCATCGGTTGGAAGGCCGGCCATCGCGTCAACGGCGTCCGCCGCGTCGTCCGTCGGGTGCGCTGCAGGCACGCCGGCCTGGGCAATGAGATTCATGTGCCCGGCCACGGCAGCGCCAAACCACGAGCGGTACAAACGATTGGCAAACAGCAGTTCTTCGCTGCCCAGCGGTGCGACGGACACCGCTGCATCAAGGCCCTCAAGAACGGTGGTGAAGCGTTCGTACGAGGCCGACAATTCTTCCCGCACCCGCTTGGGCTCGGTGATGTCGGTCATCGAGGTCATCCAGCCGGTTTGCTGGCCGCGTGGATCGATCAGCGGCGACACATACATGCGGGCGTCAAAGATCTGCCCGTTCCTGCGTTTGACGCGTACCTCGAAACCGCCCGGCGGTGCGTGCCCGTTCAGCTCATCACTGAGGCGCGCGGCGAGGCTCGCCAAATCTGCTTCGGGCCAATACGGGAAAGGTGCGGTACAGCCAACCAGCTCGTTTTCTTGCATGCCGGTCATCTGGCAGAAAGCCGGGTTCACGTAAGTGATTCGGCCCTGCAGATCAAGCGCGCGCATACCGGTCGGCATGGAATTTTCCATCGCCCGCCGAAAGTTGGTTTCAGATATCAGTGCCTGCTGCGCCTGCACACGGCGACGCGTGTGGCGCCAGGTACCCAGCAGCATCCACACTGTCAGCGCACTCAAGGCGCTAACGAGCCAGAAAAAACCGCTGCCCACCACGCCAAGCGAGGCGCGGTAGCCTTCCGCGCGAATCAGCAGGCCATTGCCCACGGGAGATACGGGTATCTCGTATTCGGCAGCGGCTTCTGACCACGGCAGAAGCCGCTCTGCCGGGTTGCGCGGTGGCGGCAGGTTACCGGCCAGCACCAGATTTTTGTCGTCGATAAGTGTCACGGCGTATTTGGCAGTCACTTCCGTCGGCACGCCAAAACGCAGCAGCCCGTCGATGGAATATTCGCCAATAATCACGCCGCCGAACTTGCCCTGATCGTCCATCGGCACCTGTAACTGCAGCGTGGGCGTGCTGTGGACGCCGCCGTCCTTGTTCATCAAAGGGCGGGAATAAACCGGCTGACGCAAATCGCGCGCCAGCTCGAAGGTACCGTCGTTGCCAGGGGGCTGGAACTGCTCCCCGGTTGTACGGGCCTGCCCCACATTGGCACTGGAAGACACATACGCGCTCCTGACGCGTTTTTTGTTGTCGACCCAGGTCACGGCCATCAATTCAGGGTGCTGATTAATCATCGCTGCAGCCTGAACGATGAATTCTTCCGTGTCGACTTCACGGTTCGCCACGTCACGTGCGATCCGCATCAGCTGTTCCTGACGCTCCAGCAAACGCAGCCGCAGCCGCTGCTGGGCATACTCGACATCGCGCCTGACGGCTTGCTGTTCACGGTCAATTTCTTCAATGCGCAAATAGCCAAAGGCCGCTACCACCGCCGCAAGAAAAAGCACGACGGCAAACAAGGGCCCAAGCGTGATGTACCGGTCTTGCCGCGAAGGCGACTGCCGGCGCCACCAGCGTCGCCACAACGACAGCGGCGCGGTGCCTGTGACATGATTTGAGGTAGGCAGGGGCGTGGACATAAGTCAATCCATCAGTTTAAAGGACTTGCCTCTGCCGCCAGCAGTACAAGAGCTGTGCCCTGCGACAGCGGGTTTGCCGACGATGCCGGCACTGGCTGAAAAAGCAGGCGAACACAAATTTGCCCCCGCTTGTTGGTATGTCGTAATATGAAATATAAAAGCACCATTTGAAATTAATTAAATACTATGAGAAACTAAGGTTTAGTGTCTAATTTCGTTGCAAATAAAACCATGGCGCGCAGTCTGGCGTCATGTCCTGCGGTTTCACCGCTTTTTTCTGGAGACAAATATGGCTGCAAATCCGATCAATGCCGAGCAAGCGGGTACTGACCAGCTGCTCGCCGCCGCCAACGATGCGGCACACACAGGCGCGCCAGACAAAGACGCGCAGGAAACCCGCGAATGGATGGACGCACTTTCGGCCGTGATAGAGAGCGAAGGCCCGGAACGCGCGCATTTCCTGCTCGAACAACTGATGGAGCATGCGCGCCAGCAGAGCATCGACATGCCTTTTTCGGCCAACACGGGTTATGTCAACACCATCGAAGTTGACCAGGAGCAGCGCTCGCCCGGCAACCTTGAAATTGAAAAGCGTCTGCGCGCCTATATGCGCTGGAACGCCATGGCGATGGTGGTCAAGGCGAACCGCCTGCATCCAGCCGATGGCGGTGATCTCGGCGGCCACATCGGCTCGTTCGCCTCGCTGGCCAGCCTGTTCGGCGCCGGCTTCAATCACTTCTGGCATGCCGAAAGTAACGAGCCGGGTAAAGAGCATGGCGGCGACTGCCTCTACATTCAGGGCCATGTATCTCCGGGTGTCTATGCGCGTGCCTACCTAGAAGGCCGACTGACCGAAGAGCAGTTGCTCAACTTCCGTCAGGAAGTCGATGGCAAAGGCCTGTCGAGCTATCCGCACCCCAAACTCATGCCCGAGTTCTGGCAGTTCCCCACGGTGTCGATGGGTCTCGGCCCTCTGATGGCGATCTACCAGGCGCGCTTCCTCAAGTACCTGCACGCCCGCGGCATCGCCAACACCGAAAACCGCAAGGTCTGGGTCTTTTGCGGCGACGGCGAAATGGACGAGGTGGAGTCGATGGGCGCCATTGGCCTGGCCGCACGCGAAAGGCTGGATAACCTGGTGTTCGTCATCAACTGCAATCTGCAGCGCCTCGACGGCCCGGTGCGCGGCAACGGCAAGGTCATCCAGGAGCTTGAAGGCGAGTTTCGCGGTTCGGGCTGGAACGTCATCAAGCTGATCTGGGGCAATGGCTGGGACGCGCTGCTGGCGCGCGACAAAGACGGTGCACTTCGCAAGGTCATGATGGACACACTCGATGGTGACTACCAGGCCATGAAAGCGAACGATGGCGCCTACGTGCGCAAGCATTTCTTTGGCCAGAGCCCGAAGACGCTGGAGATGGTCGCCCACATGAGTGACGACGACATCTTCAACCTGCGCCGCGGTGGCCACGATTCTCAAAAGGTGTATGCCGCATTTCATTCGGCCGTCAACCACAAGGGCCAGCCGACCGTGCTGCTGATCAAGACCGTCAAGGGTTTTGGCATGGGCAAGATCGGTGAAGGCAAGAACAACGTTCACCAGACCAAAAAGCTTTCCGACGACGACATCAAGGCGTTTCGTGATCGCTTCGGTATTCCGATTCCCGACAGCAAACTGGCCGACATTCCGTTTTACAAACCAGCCGATGACACGCCCGAGATGCGCTATCTGCACGAGCGCCGCAAGGTCCTCGGTGGTTACCTGCCGCATCGTCGCACGAAGGCCGACGAGCAGTTCACCGTGCCCTCGCTGGAGACTTTCAAATCGGTGATCGACCCGACCGCCGAAGGGCGCGAAATATCGACCACGCAGGCTTATGTGCGCTTTCTCACGCAGTTGCTGCGTGACCAGGCGCTGGGCCCGCGTGTAGTGCCGATTCTGGTTGATGAAGCTCGCACCTTCGGTATGGAAGGCCTGTTCCGCCAGATCGGTATCTACAACCCCGATGGCCAGAAGTACACGCCGGTCGATAAAGACCAGGTCATGTACTACAGGGAAGACGTGAAGGGCCAGATCCTGCAGGAAGGCATCAACGAAGCCGGCGGCATGTCAAGCTGGATTGCGGCCGCTACGTCTTACAGCACCAACAACCGGATCATGATTCCGTTTTACGTGTACTACTCAATGTTCGGCTTCCAGCGCGTCGGTGATCTGGCCTGGGCGGCCGGCGACATGCAGGCGCGCGGCTTTTTGCTGGGCGGTACGTCGGGGCGCACGACGCTGAACGGCGAAGGCCTGCAGCACGAAGACGGCCACAGCCACATCATGGCGGGCACGATTCCGAATTGCATTTCCTACGATCCGACCTTCGCGCACGAGGTCGGAGTCATCCTGCACCACGGCCTCAAGCGTATGGTGGAAAAGCAGGACAACGTATATTTCTACCTCACGCTGCTCAATGAAAACTATGCCATGCCGGGCCTCAAAGCCGGCACCGAAGAGCAGATCATCAAAGGGATGTACCTGTGCAAGGAAGGAAAAAAACTGACGCCGCGGGTGCAACTGCTGGGCTCTGGCACCATCCTGCGTGAATCCATTGCCGCGCAGGACTTGCTGGAAAAAGATTGGGGCGTCTCCGCTGACGTCTGGAGCTGCCCAAGCTTCAACGAACTGGCGCGCGATGGCCAGGACGCCGAGCGCTGGAATCTGTTGCACCCTCTTGAGAAACCGCGCGTGTGCTTTGTTGGTCAACAGCTTGAAAAGCATACCGGCCCAGTGGTGGCTTCGACCGACTACATGAAGGCTTATGCCGACCAGATACGCTCTTTCATTCCGAAGGGCCGTACTTTCAAGGTACTGGGTACCGATGGTTTTGGCCGCAGTGACTTCCGGAGCAAGCTGCGTGAGCACTTTGAAATCAACCGTCACTACATCGTCGTGGCGGCCTTGAAGGCCTTGAGTGAAGAGGGCACGGTGCCCGCAGCGAAGGTAGCGGAGGCCATCAAGAAATACGGCATTCAGGCCGACAAGATCAATCCGCTGTACGCTTAAAAATAACTTTGTTGGGCAGGCCGCTGCGCATCCGGGCGCCGTACCCAACCGATTGGAGACAACATGGCAATGGTAGATATTCAGGTTCCCGACATTGGTGACTTTGACGAGGTCACCGTGATCGAACTGCTGGTGAAGCCGGGCGACAACGTCAAGGCTGAGCAGTCACTGATAACGGTCGAGTCCGACAAGGCGTCGATGGAAATTCCATCGAGTCACGCCGGTGTGGTCAAGGAAGTCAGGATCAAGATCGGTGACAAGGTCAAGCAGGGCTCGGTCGTGCTGACGCTCGAAAGTGGCGACTCAGCCGCAAGTTCCGAGCAAAAACCGGCTCCAGCCGGCGCAGAAAGTGCGCAAACAGCTACTAAATCAATAGCGCCTGCTGCGGCTCCGATAGTGGCACCCGCACCGGCTGCATCGGGCGGCGGCGCGGTTGAAGTCCGTATTCCCGATATTGGTGACTTCAAGGACGTGTCTGTCATTGAGCTGCTGGTCAAGGTTGGCGACACCATCAAGGCCGAGCAGTCGCTCATCACGGTCGAGTCTGACAAGGCCTCGATGGAAATTCCCTCGTCGGGCGCAGGCTTGCTGAAGGAGCTGAAAGTCAAGATTGGCGATGTGGTCAACATTGGTGACTTGCTGGCGGTTCTTCAAGGCTCAGCGTCCGCTGCAGTTCCTGAGGCTGCAGCAGCCGCATCACCCGCGACCGCTGCTGCCCCCACCGCACCTGCCGCGTCCATAGCTCCCGCCGCAAGCGCGCCCGGCAGCCCAGTGCCCGCGCATGAGCCCACGGCCGCCCCCACCGGCAGCCTGCCGCACGCGTCGCCCTCGGTGCGCAAGTTTGCTCGCGAGCTTGGCGTGCCGCTGGCCGAGGTCAAGGGGCAGGGCTTGAAAGGGCGCATCACTTTTGATGACGTACAGGCCTTCACCAAAGCCGTGATGGCGGGTGAGACGCGCACGCAGGCGCAGGCAGCCAAAGCACCGGCAGCATCAGGTGGTGGCAGCGGCGGTGAGCTTAATTTGTTGCCGTGGCCGAAGGTCGATTTCACCAAATTCGGCCCGGTAGAGCGCAAGGACCTGTCGCGCATCAAGAAGATCAGCGGCGCCAATCTGCACCGCAACTGGGTGATGATTCCACACGTCACCAACAACGACGAGGCCGACATCACCGAGCTCGAAGCGTTCCGCGTTTCAACCAACAAGGAAAACGAGAAGTCGGGCGCCAAGGTCACAATGCTGGCTTTCGTCGTCAAGGCCGTGGTGTCTGCGCTGAAAAGGTTTCCGGACTTCAACACCAGCCTCGACGGCGACCAGCTTGTCTACAAGCAGTACTTTCATATCGGCTTTGCGGCCGATACCCCCAATGGTCTGGTCGTACCGGTGCTGCGCGATGCCGACAAGAAGGGCATTTTGCAGATCAGCCAGGAAATGGGTGACCTGGCAAAAAAAGCGCGCGACGGAAAGATGGGCCCGGCCGACATGACCGGCGGCTGTATGTCAATCAGTTCGCTAGGCGGCATAGGCGGCACGCATTTCACGCCCATCGTCAATGCGCCGGAGGTGGCCATCCTTGGCTTGTCCAAAGGTTCAATGAAGCCGGTGTGGGACGGCAAGGCCTTCGTGCCGCGCCTGATGCTGCCGCTGTCACTGTCGTACGACCACCGCGTGATTGACGGCGCTTCCGCTGCGCGTTTCAACGCTTACCTGGGTCAAGTCCTTGCTGACTATCGCCGTATCCTGTTATAAAAATGACTTCCACTCTCCGCACTGACGTGTCGTCGCTGCCCCCCCGGGGGGCTAATTTTCCCAGGGGCGGCCCGTCGGAAAATTGCGCTGCTTCATTCAAGCGATCAGGGAATCTCATCGCATGACCACGCTGGTCGTGGTCAAAAAAGCCGGCCAGGTCGCCATTGCCGCTGACACGCTGGTCACTTTCGGCGACACCAGCCTGTCGCATCGTTTTGAAGCAAACACGAAAATATTCAGGGTTGATACGTCTGCCGGCATGAGCTATGTCGGCATGGCCGGCACGGTGGCGCATTTTCCAGTGCTGCGCAAGGCCATGGCGGCGCTGCCGAAAGACCAGCTGACGCTCGGCTCGCGCGACGAGGTGTTTGATACCTTTGTCAAGCTGCACCCGATTCTCAAGGAAACGTTTTTTCTTCAACCGAAGGAAGACGACAACGACCCGTATGAGTCCAGCCAGTTCACCGTCATCATTGCCAACGCCAGCGGCATTTACGGTCTGTACAGCTACCGCGAGATTTTCGAGTTCAACGAATTCTGGGGTATCGGCTCGGGCCGCAGCTTTGCGCTGGGTGCCATGCACGCCTGCTGGGACAAGGCAAAAACCGCACGCGAAGTAGCCATGGCCGGCATGAGCGCCGGCTGCGAATTCGACAAAAATTCGGGTGAACCGATTGAAGTGTTCACCCTCAAACTGAAAGCCTCCAAATGAGCGACGCAGCCAATCTTATCGATATCAAGGTGCCGGACATCGGCGACTTCGACGAAGTGACAGTGATTGAAGTGCTGGTCAAACCCGGCGACAGCATCAAAGCCGAGCAAAGCCTGATCACGGTGGAAAGCGACAAGGCGTCGATGGAGATTCCTTCGTCTGCAACCGGCGTGGTGAAAGAGGTCAAGGTCAAGCTGGGTGACAAGGTCAAGCAGGGGTCTGTGGTGCTGACGCTGGCTGCATCGGCTTCGAGCAGCCCCTCACCCCAGCCCTCTCCCCAGAGGAGCGAGGGAGCAAGTCCGAAGCCCCCTTTAACTGCCCCATCTTCACTCCCTCTCCCGACCACGGGAGAGGGCAGGGGTGCGGGCTCCCCGACTCCAACCCCAGCCCCATCCGCAGCCACCTTTACAGGCGCCGCTGACCTCGACTGCGATCTGCTGGTGCTGGGCGCTGGCCCCGGCGGTTATTCGGCAGCCTTCCGCGCCGCAGACCTCGGTTTGAAAGTCACGCTGGTCGAACGCTACGCGGCGCTCGGCGGCGTCTGCCTGAATGTCGGCTGCATTCCGTCCAAGGCGCTGCTGCACGTGGCTTCGGTGATGGACGAAGTCAAGCATTTTGAAAGTTTGGGCGTGAGCTTTGCCGCGCCCACCGTTGACATCAACAAGCTGCGCACGCACAAGGAAAAAGTTGTCGGCAAGCTGACTGGCGGGCTGGCTGCGATGGCCAAGATGCGCAAAGTGACCGTGGTGCGTGGCCTTGGGCAATTCGTCAGCGCAAATCACCTGCAGGTTGAAGAAACCACGGGCACGGCACAGGAGAAATCTGGC
>JANPFZ010000295.1:0-3674 GCA_031423655.1 Polaromonas sp. | reverse complement strand
GGCAGGGAGCGACACGCAGTGCGCGACCGTGGGGGCTTAATGTCTGAACTCCATAAGTTTATTTTCGAAGGCCTGCCGGTTCGCGGCATGCTGGTGCGCCTGACGGATTCCTGGCGGGAAATCCTCAAGCGGCGGCAAGCGGCGGGCGGCTATCCGGTCGAGGTCATGCACATGCTCGGCGAGATGACAGCCGCCGGTGCGCTGATGCAGAGCACCATCAAGTTCAACGGTGCGCTGATCCTGCAGATTTTTGGCGATGGTCCGGTGAAGCTCGCTGTGGCCGAAGTGCAACCTGATCTGAGTCTGCGTGCGACCGCCACCGTCACGGGCACGATCACGCCGGGCGCATCGCTCAGCCAGCTGGTCAATGTCAACAACCTCGGGCGCTGCGCCATCACGCTGGACCCGAAAGACAAATTTCCGGGCCAGCAGCCGTATCAGGGCGTGGTGCCACTGTTTGGCGACCAGCGCGAAAAACTCGAAAACCTGAGCGAAGTGCTGGAGCACTACATGCTGCAAAGCGAGCAGCTCGACACGCGCCTGATTCTGGCAGCAGACGGCCAGGTGGCTGCGGGGCTGCTGATTCAGCGGCTGCCGGTAAAGGGGCAGGGCAATCTCGAGGGGCAGATTGACCGCGAGGCCAATGAAGACCAGATTGGCATCAACGAAGACTACAAGCGCATTGCCATCCTGGCCGGCACACTCAAGCGGGAAGAGCTGTTGACGCTGGATGCAGAGACGATTTTGCGCCGCCTGTTCTGGGAAGAGAAAGTTCTGCAGTTCGAGCCGGCCACACCGACTTTTGCCTGCAGCTGCTCACGCGTGCGCGTGAGCAACATGCTGCGCAGCCTGGGCACTGCAGAGATCGAAGGCATCATTGCCGAACGCGGCAAGGTCAACGTGGGCTGTGAGTTTTGCGGCGCGCAGTACGATTTTGACCCGGTGGACGCAGCCCAGATTTTCACCAGTCCAGGTAGCCAGTTGCCACCGGCCGGGTCGCTCCAGTAGCCCTTGGCAGCATGCTGATTGCTATTATTTCAATAGCTGCTTGCGCACGTATTACCTCGGCTAGAAGCCGATTTACCTATTAGCGTAGTCTGACAGGCCGGTTACCGGGTGATCTGAACAAATATTTCGTTGGGTTTGACCATGCCCAGTTCGCTGCGCGCTTTTTCCTCGACCATTTCCAGCCCTTCTTTCAAGTCACGCACCTCTGCGGCCAGCTCGTTGTTGCCTGCCTGCGCATCGACGTTTTTGATCAGCTGCTGATCGAGCTTCTGCTGCAGATCACGCACGTTGGGCACGCTGCCCCGGCCAATCCAGAGCTGTGCATGGAAGATCACCAAAAGCGCAATCAGGATGGCCGGGATGATGCGTTTTTGCACGTGGTTAAGGCATGTCAGGGCAAGGTTCGATGGTGAGGTCCGGCCTAGCGCATGCTGTAAAACGCGCTTTTGCCCGGGTAGGTCGCGATGTCACCCAGGTCTTCTTCGATGCGAAGTAGCTGGTTGTATTTGGCCATGCGGTCAGAGCGCGACAGCGAACCGGTCTTGATCTGCCCCGCGTTGGTTCCGACAGCAATGTCGGCAATCGTCGAGTCTTCGGTTTCACCCGAGCGGTGGCTGATGACGGCGGTGTAGCCGGCACGCTTGGCCATCTCGATGGCGGCGAAGGTTTCAGTCAGCGTACCGATCTGGTTGATTTTGATCAGGATCGAATTGGCGATGTGCTTGTCGATGCCTTCCTTGAAGATTTTGGTGTTGGTAACAAACAGGTCGTCTCCGACCAGCTGCACCTTTTTACCAAGGCGCTCCGTCAGCACCTTCCAGCCGTCCCAGTCACCTTCGGCCATGCCGTCTTCGATGCTGATGATCGGGTACTTGTCAACCCAGGTCGCCAGCACGTTGGTCCATTCTTCGGCGGACAGGTTCAGGCCTTCAGCGCCGAGCACGTACTTGCCATCTTTATAAAATTCGGACGCCGCGCAGTCGAGGCCGAGCGCGATCTGCTCACCCGCCACGTAGCCAGCCTTGTCGATGGCTTCCAGAATCATCTGGATCGCCGCTTCGTGATTCGGCACGTTGGGCGCGAATCCGCCTTCATCGCCGACTGCAACGCTCATGCCTTTGTCATGCATGATTTTTTTCAGCGCATGGAACACTTCGGCGCCGTAGCGCACGGCTTCACGAAAGCTGGGCGCGCCGACCGGAATGATCATCAGCTCCTGCAGATCAAGGTTGTTGTTGGCGTGTGCGCCGCCGTTGATGACATTCATCATCGGCACCGGCATCTGCATGGCGCCACTGCCGCCGAAATAACGGTACAACGGCAGGCCGGCCTCTTCGGCAGCAGCACGTGCCACCGCCATGCTGACGGCCAGCGTGGCATTTGCGCCCAGGCGCGATTTGTTGTCGGTGCCGTCCAGGTCGCACAGCGTGCGGTCAAGAAAAGCCTGCTCGCTGGCGTCCAGCCCCAGCACCGCTTCAGAGATTTCGGTGTTGATGTATTCAACCGCCTTGAGAACGCCTTTGCCCAAGTAGCGCGACATGTCGCCGTCGCGCAGCTCGATAGCCTCGCGCGAACCAGTGGAAGCGCCTGACGGCACAGCCGCGCGGCCCATGACGCCAGACTCCAGCAGCACATCGCATTCAACAGTGGGGTTGCCACGGCTGTCGAGAATTTCACGGCCGACGATATCAACAATTGCGCTCATTTATTCGATCTCTCTGTAGTTTTGAATCTGCTTTTCACTCCCTCCCAGCAGGGATGGGGAAGGGGCCGAATACCCCCAGGGGGAGGGCGTCAGCCCATCCCTTCGACCAGTACCATGTTGAAAAATTCGGTCGCGCCTTTGCGTTTGGTGCGGGCAGCGCGGTACATCTCGCTATCGTAAAAAGTCTTGGCCTGGTCAAAGCTCGGAAATCGCAACATCGCGATGCGGCCAGGCTGCCAGTCGCCCTCAAGTGCTTCTAGCTTGCCGCCACGCACCAAATATTCACCGCCCGCCGCAGCCACCACCGCCGGGGCGGCAGCCATGTATTGCTTGTATTGCTCCATGTCGGAGATTTGCATATCGACAATGATGTAGCCAGCGGGCATGGTGAGTCCTTCGGTTGGGGTTAGTTAAAGTCGTTTTCGAGATAGCCGTTCTTCTTGGTCACGCGGTCCAGCTCCAGCAGCGTTTCAAGCAGCGCGCGCATGTGGCGCAGCGGCACCGCATTCGGCCCGTCGCTCAGCGCATGGGCCGGGTCGGGGTGGGTTTCCATGAACAGGCCGGCCACCCCGACCGCTATGGCGGCTCTGGCCAGCACCGGCACCATCTCACGTGCGCCGCCGCTGCTGGTTCCTTGCCCGCCTGGTTTTTGCACCGAGTGCGTCACGTCAAAAACCACCGGCGCGCCGGTATTGCGCATCTCGGCGAGGCTGGTCATGTCGGCCACCAGATTGTTGTAGCCGAAACTCACGCCGCGCTCGCAAGCCATGAAGCGGTCTTCGCTCAAGCCTTTTTCACGCGCTGCCGCACGTGCCTTGTCGATCACGTTGGTCATGTCCCAGGGCGCGAGGAACTGTCCCTTCTTGATATTCACCGGCAAACCGGACTGCGCCACCGCGTGAATGAAATCGGTCTGGCGACACAAAAAAGCAGGTGTTTGCAGAACATCAACGACTTTGGC
>JANPFZ010000294.1:0-1683 GCA_031423655.1 Polaromonas sp. | reverse complement strand
CTTGAAGGCCTGATCGTCCTGTTCGCTCGACCATTCGGCGAGCGTTCCTTCAAGGGCCTGGGTGAACGCTACATCGAGCGGCGTGGCACGGATCCTTACGGGACCCCAAATACACCGGCAACGCACGGCGGCTGCAGAGGATGGTTTTCAGCGCGGATTAGTCTGGTTCAAGACGCACGGTGTGGCTTGACGTTCGCAAGCTGAGATTGGCCACCCCTGCTTACCGGGAGGCCGCCTTTTTTTGAGTGCGACAGACTGTCTCCAGCTCTGGCCATCCCTGCTTGATAAGATGCTGGCCCCCAGTGGTTAGAGCTGCTGCCTCCTTCACTGGGGCAGCTGCCAGCTGCTGCTAACACCCGCATGTTGGGGTGACTACTAATAATTCAGGGCGCTAGCCCATATAGAACGGGCGTAAGAAGCTATGATATTAATAGCAATTCTGATTGGCACGCTAGTGGCCGGCATTGGCAGTGTCTGGCTGGCGGCGCTTCTTGGCTTCGGCCTGCTGGCCCGCTACACCCAGCACATGCTCAGCCTGGCCGCTGGCGCGCTGCTGGCCACCGCATTCATGCACCTGTTGCCAGAGGCGTTTGAAAGCCAGGCCAGCGCGCATGACCTTTTCGCCACGCTGCTGGTCGGGCTGGTGTTTTTCTTTCTGCTCGACAAAGCCGAGTTGTGGCACCACGGGCACGAACACAACGAAGTGTCTCCGCGTCATGGCGCCACTGGCGCCACATCGCTGCGCACCAGCAACTCACTGCGCGCTGAGCTGATTGACGCCGACACCCCACGCCCGGCTCATGCGCACGCGCATGGCGACCACCAACACGATCACCATAGTCATCACCAGGGCAACGGCAAGGGCGGCGGTTGGGCGGTGCTGGCCGGTGACAGCGTGCATGCCTTTGGCGACGGCATTTTGATCGCGTCGGCTTTCGTGGCTGACATCCGGCTGGGCTTTGTCGCAGCGCTGGCGGTGCTGGTGCATGAGGTGCCGCACCATATGGGTGATTTGATCGTGCTGCGCCAGACATCGACGAATCGGCGCGCCGCCTTCATCAAGGTGTCGCTGGCCGGCTCAGTGACTGCCTTCGGCGGTCTGATCGGCTACGCACTGGTCGATCAGCTCTACAGTTTTCTGCCGTTTTTTCTGGTAATCGCGTCCAGCAGTTTTGTTTATGTGGCGCTGGCCGATCTGATCCCGCAATTGCAAAAACGCCTGAGCGCCAAAAAGACCGCCGCACAGATTGCCTGGCTGGCGATTGGCATCGGCCTGGTGACGCTGGTTGGCCGGTTGGCGCACGGCCAGTAGGCCGGCGGGCGCAGGGCCGTGTTCTGCGCCATGCAGGGCCTGATGAGGTCCGTCATGCAAGTTGCTAGTAATTTAATAGCTGATTGCGCACCTATTTCTTGGGCTGGCGACCTATTTGGCTTAAGGGACGGTGAAAGCGAGCGTCTATATCAAGCCGAAATACTGGCGGATGATCCAGCCGGCAGACGTTTGATAGCGCCTTGGCAGCCCTGGCGTTCCGATGCGAAATCTGTCAGATAGAAATTACATCAGAACTGCGCTGCGGCTGATGGTGCGGTGCTCCTTAGCGCGAGACCATAAAGCCATAAGGTCAATCTTGTTAAAAGCCAACCAAGCTGATACCAAGCTGATACCGCCCAGTGCAGCCACCA
>JANPFZ010000293.1:0-2483 GCA_031423655.1 Polaromonas sp. | reverse complement strand
GTCCTGGCCCCAGGCGTAGTCCTGGTTGATCATGCTGCTTGAAGCTGTTGGCATGGCTGCAATCGACCATCAATGTGGCCGGCAAACCGGCGGCTGCCAGCTCTTTGCACGCCGCACCGACGCTGGCGGCGTCGTAGTTGGGCGCCTTGCCACCGCGCAAAATCACGTGACAGTCTTTGTTGCCGTTGGTCTGCACGATGGCGACCTGGCCGTTTTTATGCACTGACAAAAAGTGGTGGCCGCGCGCCGCCGCCTGAATGGCGTCGGTGGCGATACGGATATTACCGTCGGTGCCGTTTTTAAAGCCGATGGGCGCCGACAGGCCCGAAGCCAGTTCGCGATGCACCTGGCTTTCGGTGGTGCGCGCACCAATCGCGCCCCAGGCAATCAAATCGCCAATGTACTGCGGTGAAATCACGTCGAGAAATTCACTGCCTGCCGGCAAGTCCAGGCGGTTGATGTCGATCAGCAACTGGCGCGCAATACGCAGGCCTTCGTCGATGCGAAAGCTTTCGTCCAGATACGGGTCGTTGATCAGGCCTTTCCAGCCAACGGTGGTGCGCGGCTTTTCGAAATAGACGCGCATCACGATTTCCAGCGTGCCAGCGTACTTTTTGCGCTGATCAGCCAGCCGGCGCGCGTATTCCAGCGCCGCCATCGGGTCGTGAATCGAGCACGGGCCGATGACTACCAGCAGCCGGTCATCCTCGCCGGTCATGATGTTGTGGATGGCCTGGCGGGTTTTGCTGATCAGCGATTCGACCGCTGTGCCGCGAATCGGGAAAAAGCGGATCAGATGCTCGGGAGGGGGTAACACGGTGATGTCCTTGATGCGTTCGTCGTCGGTCTGGCTGGTTTTGTCGACGCTCGCATACCAGCTGTCGCTGGTGGCTTGGGGCTGGGCATTCATCACGGGCTCCTTGACTAATTTGAAAAAATCGGAAAATTGAAAGTGCAAAAAAAAACCGCCGGGAGTCCGGCGGTTTTTGAAAGATTCGCTGCGTCTGGGCTGCTTACGCGAAAGTCTCTCTACCGCCGGAGGCGCTTGAGAACCAAAAGTAAGCAAAATAAAACTTCTCCGCAGGCATGGGCTGGAATGTAGCACAGGTCAACAGCGGGACCGGCGTGGCCAGCGAATCGCCACCGGATTGACGATGGCCTGCCCGCCGCGGGTCATGCGCGGTGCGACGCCACCAGCGCAAGCCGCGCGAACAATCAGGCTTGCGGCGGCACGCCAAAAATTCTTCATTGACTGCATGCTTGTTTTTTGTGAGCAAGTTCATGGCGTCGATGTTGATCGCGTCAACGTGGCGGATTGAGCAGCGTGCGCAGTTCTTGTCACGGGCGCTTTCGGCCTTCAAGGGAAAATACTTAGCGTTTGCGCTTGCGGCTTATGCAACAGTTGGCCTGCCCAACACCGGTCAGATTGCCGCAGATGGGCGGGGCGATATTCACACCCGCAAGCGGATTTTCAAGGTCATTGCACCGCGCGATGCCAAGCAGGTGCAAGAGTAGCGCGGCAAACACTTGATTGACTTTCCCCGCTCCCACAAGCCGGCCAGGATTTTCATGAACACACCCGATGAAACGCATCACCTCGACTGACCACGAGGCCCTCGCCGACCCAATTTTTTTACTTGTTCAATTATCAGGAGACCCCCATGAAAATCATCGCAAGGAAATGGCAAGATATGTTGCAACCCCAATGGCGCCACGCGCTGCTAGCCGCAGCCGTAGCAATTGCAGCAGCGCCGGCACTGGCGCAAGAAACGTTCAAGATCGGCGTCGTCAGCTTTCTTTCTGGCCAGGCCGCAGAAAGCTTTGGCGTGCCGGCCGTCAACGGTGCCAAGGTATTGATCGAGGCATTCAACAAAGGCCAGGCGCCAGCGCCTTATAACAAAGTAGGCTTCGGCGGCATGAAGATTGAAGCCGTGTATGTCGATGAAGCCGGCGGCGCGACCAAGCAGGTGCAGGAAATGCGCAACCTGTACGAACGCGAGAACGTCGATGTGGTCGTCGGCTACGTCAGCTCAGGCGACTGCCTGGCAGTGGCACCGGTGGCCGAAGAAATGAAGAAATTCCTTATTCTTTACGACTGCGGAACGCCGCGCATTTTTGAGGAAAACAAATACCAGTACGTTTTTCGCACTGCCTCTCACGCCGCGATGGACAACGTCGCCCTGGCGCGCTATTTGAAGTCCCGCAACGTCAAGGTCGAGCGCTACAACATGATCAACCAGGACTACGCCTGGGGCCAGGACTCGCGCAAGGACTTCGTGTTGTCAATGGAGCAACTCTACAAAGGCGCCAAAGTCGATGCCGACCTACTGCCGAAGTTTGGTGCGGGTCAATACGGCACCGAGATTTCTGCGCTTTCCAGCAAGCCGGCCGACATCTTGCATTCCAGCTTGTGGGGCGGTGATCTGCAGGCGTTCATTTTGCAGGCCAACGCGCGCGGCGTGTTTCAGAAGCAGCAGGGCGTG
>JANPFZ010000292.1:0-8969 GCA_031423655.1 Polaromonas sp. | reverse complement strand
TGCCTGCTGACTTGGTCGGCACGCGCATCTACAACCAGAAGAACGGCGATTTCAGTACCTCGCTGGGCCCGGTCTTTACCAACCTGTTGCTGGCCGATGAGATCAACCGCGCACCCGCCAAAGTGCAAAGCGCGCTGCTCGAAGTGATGCAGGAACGCCAGGTGACGATAGCGGGCACCACACACAAGGTGCCCTCGCCTTTTCTGGTCATGGCGACGCAAAATCCGATTGAAACCGAAGGCACTTATCCGCTGCCCGAAGCGCAGGTTGACCGTTTCATGATGAAGGTGCTGGTGGACTACCCGACGGACGAAGAAGAGTTCGTCATCGTGCAGCGCGTCACCGGCCCGGCGGTCACGGTATCGGCGGTGGCGACGACCGAACAACTGGCGTCTCTTCAGGCGGAATGTCGCCGCGTCTACGTTGACCCGTCGCTGGTGCAGTACGCGGTGCGGTTGGTATCGGCCACGCGCAACCCCGAAAAGCACGGCATCAAGGACTTGTCGCGTTTCATCACCTTCGGCGCCAGCCCCCGCGCCACCATCAACCTGACCGAAGGCGCGCGCGCTTTGGCCATGCTGCGCGGGCGCAGCTACGCGCTGCCTGAAGACATGACCGATTTAATACCCGACGTGCTGCGCCACCGATTGGTACTTTCTTATGAAGCGTTGTCCGAGGGCCTGTCGGCGGACGCCGTTGTGAGCAAAGTCATGGCGAAAATTCCACCTCCAGCCAAACCACTGGCTCATGAGAAGCTTGCCGCCTGAACATGCCCCCACGTTCGTTCGCTTCGCGTAACTCTCTGCCGCCCGAGGGTGCCGCTGCGCCTGCAGCCCGGCAAAGCCGGTTCCGCGGCCCCTGCTTTAATAACTTGCCCCCACGCTCGCGCACTGCGTGTCGCTTACTGCCCCCCGAGGGGGCTGTGTGCCGCGGCTCCGAGCCTGCCATGCAGGCTTGGACGGCACGCAGAAGGGCTGTGTCTGGCAGCCCGGCGCCTGCGATCTGGCAAAGCCAGTCCCGCGGCCCCTGCTGGCGTGAAGAGGGAGCCCGGCGTAGAAATGCAGCTGTAGTTTTCGTCTTGCCCGCGCTGCTGACAACATCATGACCGCCACGCTCGCGCCTCCCCCTATCAAATCCGCTGCAGGCGCGGAGTCGTTGCTGCGCCGGCTCGAATGGACGGTACTGCGCCGCCTTGACGGCTTGCTGCAGGGTGACTACCGCACGCTGCTTCGCGGCACTGGCATGGACCTGGCTGATTTGCGTGAATACCAGCATCACGACGATGTGCGCCATATTGACTGGAACGTGACAGCACGTCTGCAACAACCGCATGTGCGCGTCTTCACCGAAGACCGCGAGATGAATGCCTGGTTCCTGCTTGACCTCAGCCCGTCGATGGATTTCGGCTCGGGCGAGCAGCGCAAACGCCAGGTGTCTGCCGAATTTGTGGCGGTACTGGCGCGGATACTCACGCGCCACGGCAATCGGGTCGGCGCCATGCTCTACGGTGCCGGCGTTGACGCAGTGATTCCTCCGCGCGGCGGCCGCCAGCATGTGCTGCAACTGCTGCATACCCTGCAAACCCGTCCTGAACAGCCCGACAACAAAAACTCGGGGCCGACCCGCCTGGACGACCTGCTGGACTCCGCCGCCAATCTGGTGCGTCGGCGTTCCACCATTTTTGTGCTGTCGGATTTCATCAGTGAAGCGGGTTGGGAAAAACCACTGGGTATGCTGGCGCAGCGCCACGAGGTGGTTGCCGTGCGCCTGCTCGACCCGCTCGAGCTCGACCTGCCCGACCTGGGCCTGATTCCGATCCGTGACGCCGAAACCGGCGAGCAGTTGCTGGTCGATACACACGACGCTGGCTTTCGCAAGCGCTTTGCGCGTATCGCCGCGCAGCGCGAAGCACAGTTGCGCGAGTCCTTGAGCCGCGCAGGAGTTGATGCGCTTGAATTGTCGACCGACGGTGACCTCATAAGCGCCCTGCTGCGCTTTACCGACATGCGAAAACGCAGAAGCCGCCTGTCTGGCGGAAGTGCCAGCAGCGGCAAGTTACCGGCCCATCTGCAAGCCGCTTAAATAGCGACATGGAACTCTCATGACCACTTTCATGACCACTTTCAGACCCAGCTTTCTGTGGCCCGAATTTCTCTGGTTACTGCTGCTGCTGCCTTTGCTGGTATTGCTCTATGTCTGGTTGCTCAGGCGCAAGAAAAAAATAGCGTTGCGCTATGCCAGCCTGTCCATCGTGCGCGAAGCCATGGGCAAGGGGCAGAGCTTTCGTCGGCATATTCCGCCGCTGCTGTTTTTGACGTCGCTGGCGGCCATGCTGGTGGCGTCGGCCAGGCCTTCAGCCGTGGTCAGTCTGCCGTCGCAGCGCGAAACCATCATTCTGGCGATGGACGTGTCGGGCAGCATGCGCGCCACCGACGTGCTGCCGAACCGGCTGGTCGCCTCGCAAAATGCAGCCAAAGCATTTCTGGCCGACTTACCTCGCAGCGTGCGCGTTGGCATCGTGGCGTTTGCTGGCACTGCCGCCGTGGTACAGCCGCCCACGCTGAGCCGCGAAGATCTGGTGACGGCCATCGACAAGTTCCAGCTGCAGCGCGGCACGGCTATTGGCAACGGCATCGTGGTGTCGCTGTCAGAACTGTTTCCTGACGCCGGTATTGATCTGGCCTCGATGCAATACGGCCGCGAGCGCACGCGTGGAACCTCCATCGACCAGGCCAGCAAAGACGACAAGGCAGGGAAAAAAGATTTTGCACCGGTCGCACCGGGCTCCTACACCTCGGGCGCGATTATTTTGCTGACCGACGGGCAGCGCACCACCGGTGTCGACTCACTGGAGGCGGCCAAGGCAGCCGCAGACCGCGGCGTTCGTGTCTACACCGTGGGCGTCGGCACGGTAGACGGTGAGACGATCGGATTTGAAGGCTGGTCGATGCGCGTCAAGCTCGACGAGGAGACGCTGAAAGGCATTGCGCGGGCCACGCAGGCCGAATATTTTTATGCCGGTACGGCGGCTGACCTGAAAAAGGTCTATGAGACGCTTAGTTCCCGCATGGCTGTGGAGAAAAAAGAAACCGAGATTTCCGGTCTGGCGGCTCTGCTGGCTGCCGCGCTGGCGCTGCTGTCGGCGGGCCTGTCGCTGGCCTGGTTTAACCGGATTCTTTAATGAAGCCCGCCTTATTCCATTTCTAAATCATTCGTGAACGCGAAGGCGAAGCGACGACAGCACAGACGTACGGCTAGCGAAGCCGACAAAGTGCACGGATGATTTAGACGTGGAATTATTTGACGTTGCACTCCAGCCGTAACAAGGCCAGCGCGTCTTCCAGTCTTGAGAACGAATCGCTTTGCAGCGTAGGCTGTGACTCTTCGACGAAGTCGGCCCACAATTTTGTGTAGTCTTGCTGAAATTGCACCGGTGCTTGGGCCGCGATGTACCGATGCGCCAACTCAGCGTTCAGACCAGACTTCTGTATTTTTCGCACCAGCGCCGTCGCCGTTTTTTCAGTCAACAAGGTCTTGGGCGTAGCGCCTGCAGCGATGCAGAGAAAAAGCGTCAATAACGAGCCGTCGTCGCTGAGTCCGCCCGTGGCTTTGGTCCATGCACACGACGTCAGCCGGTCATGGTGATCGACTTCACTCAAACCGTCTTCGATCCAGAAATACCGGCCCATAAACGCGGGGGTCTGGTCGAAAAGCTGTCTCGGGACCAGCGCTGGATCGAGAATTTTCGGCATATCTGCAAGGACTGACTGACGCACGGCTTCGACCACGTTCGCCAAATCTGGAGGAACGTTGTTTGGCACGACGAGTGAAAATGTCAAGGCGCCAACAGGTTTCGCCTTCACCTTACCCACGGCCTGGCTTGCGCCGTATTTTTTACGCAGCGCGATGATCACTTTTTCAAACGCAAGCCAGTCCGGCATGTCGCTGCGGCCGGCGGCCAGCACCAGCAGCGCAGTGCGAATCACGGCTTCTGCATCCTTGCCGGCCTCTTCCAGATCGGCTGCATCCAGGCCGAGTTGCGCCGCCAGCCAGATGGCGGCATCCATCACTTCAGCTACCTGGCTGCGCTGCGCCAGCTCGGCTTGATAGTCGGCCAGACTGCGCAGCGACCATTTGGCCAGCAACGGAATCTGCTCATCGGCAAAGGCGCCGTATTCGTTCATGCCAAAGTGACTGTTCTGCGGCATCGCAATCAAGGCTTTCAACATGTCGGATCCGCCTTTGGATCGGGACAAAAACGAATGATCGCGCAATGATTCTGCAGCCTGCCGCAGGTCACCCTGGCAACTCGTCTCCAGATACAGGCTGACGAGATTGACCATGCGATCCCGGGCTTTTTCGAGTTCCGGGCGCAAGAACTCACTGCCGAAGTAACGCGCGATTTGCACCATGCCTTTGGGTGCTTCGGCGCAGATCAGTGCCAACTTTTGAGGGTCAATAACGCCATGCTGCACGCCGTAATGCAGCGCCTTTTCAAAAAAGGGACGTGCGTCATAAACTGAAACCGACGCAGCGGGGCTTTGCACTGCCGGACTGTTCATGCTTTAAATCGCCGATTCTTCGTCAGACTCGCGCGCACTCGGCGTCGCCTTGCCGCGGTCGGTGTCGCCGGTTTCGACCTTGCCATCGTCCTCGTCCGCCTCTTCATCATCATCAAGGCCGGCATCATGCGCCACGGCTTTGGCGCGCAGCACCATCAGCATTTCGATGAAGAGATCAGGCAACTCATATCGCAGAAGCCAGGCCAGCTGCATCCAGTCGCCGTCGGCCACTTCATCCTGTTGAAGAATGGGTTTCACATACGCAGACGCCAGCAGTGCGGCCTGCGACAGCAGCTCGCCGTGGTCTTCTGCGGCGTCAAAGCTGCCGCTGCGGGCAAAGGCTTCCACGCGGCTCCATTTCTCAGAGAAGTAGTCGGCCAGCGCATCACTGCCGCCCTCCAGGTCACCAATGGCCGTTAGGAACTCATGCGGATTGGCGTCTTCACGAAAGATGATCGAGTTCACCATGCCGCGCAGGTGGGTGCGGGTCAGATCCTTGTATTGCTTTTCAATCACCACCGCACGCGCAAACTGCGCCGGTGTGACGAGCAGGTTGACGACCGACTCTTTTGAGTTGTCGTACTCGCGGATCACCGCCAGGATGTCTTTGGGCGGCAGCAAATCGAGCACCACCATCAGCGCGGTGTCGCCTTCGGCGTCAGCCAGTTCGACCAGCGCCGATTCGGCGCCGACGATATCGCCGGCCGCAATCAGGGTCTGGGTTTTTTCAATCAGGGCAAGGTGATTCATGGGGATTTAGCCTTTCTTGTAGTCTTCCGAGCCGATCAATCCTTGCGGTCGAAGCCTTGTTCGACCATCCAGTCGTCCCCGGCTTCCTTGCGGGCCTTGGCGTCGCTCTCATCGCGTTCATCGCGCTCGTCATCACCGCCTCGCGCTTCAAAACCATCGCCGTCTTCATCTTCGTCCTCACTGTCGCCCTGACCCACTGGCGCCAGCGCTGGTTTGCCCGCCATGTATTCCAGCGCTGCTGCGACGGTCAGAAACCAGTCGCCGCCCGGCTCTTTCAACACGGTTTGCACCAGTTCGCGCGCCCACGGCGCCACCAGCACAACATCAGCCAGGCTGCGCCATTCGGGAAATTCATCGGCCTCCAGACTGAGCAAGTTATCCATCACCGCCGGCGCCCTGAACTCGAACGCCTGATGAAAAATCACTGCCACCATCTCGGGGCTGGCCTCCATCATCAGCACCAGAAAAGCGACCTGTTTGCGTTTGTCAGCCAGCCGCTGGCGCAGCACATCGCGGCCTTCAGAATCGAAAGTCAGATCGTCTATTTCAGCCTGATAGGCCGAGCGAAGTTCAAGGAAAAAAGGCGTTATGTTCATGCAGTTGATTTGTTCATGTTGTGGGTTTCCTGGTGCCCGCAGCTTCAAGCACCTGGTCGAAATAGCTGGTCCATATCTCACGCGCGCTGTCGATCGGGCTGTCGAGCAAATTGCGGCGGCGGTTGTCGTCATAGGCCCGGCGCTTGTCAGCATCAGACAGCACGGCGTAGGCCTCTTGCACGGCGCGGAAGCGCTCGGCAGCGTCCAGGGCGGCGTTTTTGTCGGGGTGCAGCGACGACGCTTTCAGGCGAAACGCCTTTTTAATGTCTGCCAGCGTGGCCGCGCTGCTCAGGCCAAGGGCGGTGTAGTGATCTGTCAAACCGAAAACGCCTCGACCTTCAAGCCGGCGAATATTTTGAATTCATCCACATTGCGCGTCAGCAGGGCATAACCGTGGTGTACGGCCGTGGCGGCAATCAGGGCATCGTGGGCGCCCGCTGTCACATTTTTGGACAAGGCCGCGAGCAAGCGCGCATGGGTGCGAACGACAGGCATTGAAAACTCCAGCACCGGCACCGACGACAGCAGGTTTTCAACAAACGCGCCGCGCTGCGCACGCCTCTCGGCGGTGTTGGCGCGCTCGACGCCGACAAGAAGTTCACTCGCAGTGATGGCGCTCATGTAGGCGCCGCCGTAGCTGGCCCAGCGCGCAAAGTCGAGGTTGTTGCCCGTTTTTTCAGCCAGAACCCAGACATCGGTGTCAATCACGAGGCCCATGGATCGTCTCTGGCCGTCAATCTTGAGCGCTGCGCTCGAACGTCAGCAGCCATCGCCTGACGCTCGGCGGCTGTCAGCTGCGGCCCCTTGGCCAGCAACTCGTCGAGCCGGTCAATTGGAAACCCGGCGCAAGCCACTGCGGGCAACACGCGCGCCACGACGCGCTTGCCGCGCTGAATGTCAAGCGACTGGCCCTGGTATTGAACCTGACTGAGAAAATCCGACAGCCCGCGAGAAAATTCGGTGACCGTCAATGCGACAACGCCCATTTCGCAACCCTAGGTTCGTTTTTAAAATCTGAAAATCATTTTATCAGATTTACATGCCGGGCCGCCTGACCAGGGAGATGTCCGATTGCGCCTTTGACTAACGCTAGCTGCGTCTTGAGCATCGAAAAGTCACATTCTTAAAGCGTTTTAGGCCTCTAGCCCAGGTAGTACTTGCGCAAGCAGCTGCTATAAAAATAGCAAAAATTCCTCATACCCACGCCGACAACCGCCCCTCCACCAGCCGGAATCGCCGACCACACCGTGCCGCCAGCGACTCGTCATGCGTGACCATCACAAACGCCGTGCCAAAATCCCGCGCCAGTTGCAGCATCAACTCAAACACGCCATCCGCCGTCGTACGGTCGAGGTTGCCGGTTGGCTCGTCTGCCAGCACGCAAGCAGGCTGCGTGACGAGCGCGCGCGCAATGGCCACGCGCTGGCGTTCACCGCCGGAAAGCTCCGACGGCCGGTGATGAATGCGATCTTTCAAACCCACACTTGCTAGCATTTTTGTAGCAATTAGCGCAGATTCTGCGTGGTTCAGGCGCCGAATCCATAGTGGCATCGCAACGTTGTCGAGCGCGCTGAACTCGGGTAGCAGGTGGTGAAACTGGTAAACAAAACCCAGGTGCTGGTTGCGCAAGCCGCCTTGTTCGGCCGGCGATAGCGCCGACAGGGTTTTGCCCTTCAGCGTCACCTGCCCGGCTGTCGGCGCATCCAGCCCGCCCATCAAATGCAGCAGCGTGCTTTTGCCAGAGCCCGACGCACCGACGATGGCCAGCGTTTCACCGGCATGCACTTGCAGATCAACGCCGTGCAGCACAGTCAGGTCAATCGGGCCTTCGTGAAAGCGTTTGGTCAAACCGGACGCGCGCAAGACCACCTCTGTTGCAGCAGGTTTGACAGTCCGCCTTACGGTCGGTTTACTCTTGCCGGTGACGGTATCCAATTCTTTCGGGAGCGTCGGCGAATCGCCGAACGCAGGCACAAATCCAATAACCTTGAAGTCTTTTTCACTCATAGCGGAGCGCCTCAGCTGGATTCACACGGCTGGCGCGCCAGCTTGGATAAATCGTCGCCAGAAACGCGAGGATCAGTGAGATCACGACGATGGGCATGATGTCAGCGTATTGCGGATCGCTGGGCATGCGGCTGATCAGATAAATATCCTTCGGCAGGAAACTGGCGTTGAGGAGCCGCTCCAGCCCCGGCACGATAACGTCAATATTCAGCGCAATGCCCAAGCCAAGCAACAGGCCCGACAAGGTGCCGATGACGCCAACCATCGCGCCCTGCACCATAAAAATTCCCATGATGCTTTGCGGGCTGGAGCCGAGGGTGCGCAAAATCGCGATATCGGCGCGCTTGTCGGTCACCGTCATCACCAGCGTGCTGACCAGATTGAAAGCCGCCACCGCAACGATCAGCGTCAGGATGATGAACATCATGCGTTTTTCAAGCTGCACGGCTGAAAACCAGGTCTTGTTCTGACGCGTCCAGTCTCGAATCAGCAGGTCACCGCTCAGGCTGCGCGACAGTTCGACGGCCACTTCACGCGCCTGCTGCAGGTCTTTGAGCTTGACGCGAATGCCGGTCGGCCCTTCGAGGCGAAAAATTTTTGCCGCGTCGTCCTGGTGCAGCATGACGAGCGCCGAGTCATATTCAAAATGGCCCGAATCGAAAGTGCCAACGACCGTCACCTGCTTCAAACGTGGCACCACACCCGCAGGCGTGACCTGGCCGCTCGGTGCAATCAAGGTGACGGTATCGCCTTCGCGTACACCCATCGCCCGCGCAAGCTCGCCGCCCAGCACCACGCCAAAGCTGCCGCTGACGAGTTTAGGCAAGGCGCTGTGTTTCAGGGATGCTTCGAGGTCACTGACCGTTCCTTCCAGCCCCGGATCGATGCCGCGAACGATGGCGCCCTTCATGTCTTCGCCACGCGCCAGCAGCGCCTGCGCCGCGATAAAGGTGGCCGCGCCGACCACGTTCGGGTTGGCGCGAATCTCACTCAGCGTTTTTTGTGGATCGGGCAACGCTGCACCGTTCGGCGCGAAGACTTCAATGTGCGAAAT
>JANPFZ010000291.1:0-1574 GCA_031423655.1 Polaromonas sp. | reverse complement strand
GGCACGTCGCGCGCGCGCAGCGGTGGCGTCAGCAGCGACTTCAACACTTGGTCCATCGGTCCGCTGTCGCTCACCGTGCCGCTTTTCGATGGGGGTCGCCGCGCCGCCGATGTTGACGCCGCTGCGGCCCGCTATGACGAGGCAGCGGCCACTTATCGGGGCCGCGTGCGCCAGGCCGTGCGGGAAGTCGAGGAAGCACTGATCAACCTGCAAAGCACCGCCGCGCGCAACATTGACGCCCAGACCGCCGTCGATGGCTACCAGGCCTCGTTCAACGGCACCGAGGCGCTGTACAAAAGCGGCCTGGCCAGCCTCGTCGAGCTGGAAGATTCGCGCCGCACGCTGCTGACGGCGCAGACCACGCTGGCGTCCTTGCAGCAGAGCCGAAACACGGCCTGGGTGGCGCTATACCGGGCCATGGGCGGCGGCTGGACGCCCGCAGTCGACGCGGCCGGCCTGCCCGCCCGTTAAATTTTGAACAACCGTTGATCGATTGACACCATGCCAAAACCAAGCCTTCGGTCTCTCATTTTTGTCGTGCTGGCGCTGCTCATCGTGGCCGGTAGCGCCTTCTATTTCTTCTTGCCTTCCCGTCAGGCAAAAGCAGCCGACTCTAAAAAAGAGGCGGCATCCAGCCCCAGACCGGCCTTGACGGTGACCGCCGAGAAGCCGCAGCTAGGCACCCTTCCGATCCGGCTGTCGGCCAACGGCAACATCGCAGCCTGGCAGGAAGCGATCATCGGCTCCGAGTCCAACGGCCTGAAGCTGACGCAGGTGCTGGTCAATGTCGGTGATGTCGTCAAGGCCGGCCAGGTGCTGGCAACTTTCTCAACCGACAGCACCCAGGCCGACGTGGCGCAGGCGCGTGCCAATTTGATTGATGCGCAGGCCAGCGCGCTGGATGCGACTGCCAACGCCGAACGTGCCCGCACGCTGCAGACTTCGGGCGCCCTCAGCGCGCAGCAAATTAACCAGTACCTCACGCTGGAAAAAACCGCCAAAGCCAAGGTCGAAGCGGCGCAGGCCGTGCTGGGCGCACAACAGCTCAAGGGCCGGCAGACGCGCGTGCTGGCGCCCGACAGCGGCGTGATTTCCGCGCGCAATGCCACGGTAGGCGCGGTGGTCGGCAGCGGCACCGAACTGTTCAGGATGATCCGCAAGGGCCGGCTTGAGTGGCGTGCCGAAGTGACGTCGGCCGAGCTGGGTCGCATCAGGGAAGGCATGCCAGTGACGCTGCGGCCGGCCAGCGGCGGCGAGATGCCGGGCACCGTGCGGATGATTGCGCCCAGCGTCGATCCGCTGACGCGCTCGGCGCTGGTGTATGTGGACTTGCCGCCCATGTCCGGCAGAGGTGGCGACGCGCGCCGCGCCGGGCCGCCCCAAGCAAGCGCAGCCCCCTCGGGGGGCAGCGCAGTACGCGAAGCGACAAGCGTGGGGGCAGCGTTACCGGGGATGTTCGCCAGGGGTGAATTCGACTTGGGCGCGACCGATGCCTTGACGATTCCGCAGCGCGCGCTGGTGGTTCGCGACGGCTTCAACTACGTGTTTCGCCTGGGCGACGGCAACCGCGTCAG
>JANPFZ010000290.1:0-4701 GCA_031423655.1 Polaromonas sp. | reverse complement strand
ACATCGCGCGGCGTTTTCCGGTCGGCATGCAGCTGCGCATTTTGCCTAACCATGCCTGCGCCACCGGCGCGCAGTTTCCCGAGTACCACGCGGTCAGCGGGCAGGACGTGGGGCCGACGTGGAGCCGGTTTTACGGCTGGTAAAAACTAAAAATACCCAAGGGCGTTTGACATGACCATTCAGCGCATCAATCCCGACACCCTGGCTGCGCCCGGCGGCCACTACAGCCATGTCGTGGTCGCGGGCGGGCTGGTGTTCGTCTCGGGCCAGCTCCCCATAACGCCAGTGGGCGACAGGCTCAATCAGTCCAGCTTCGACGATCAGGCGCGGCAGGTGCTGGCCAACGTGGCCTTCGCGCTTGCAGCGGCCGGCACCGGTATTGCAAAGCTGGTGCAGGTCCGCGTGTACGTGACCGACATCGCCCACTGGCCCGCCTTCAATCAGATTTACGCCGACTGGGCCGGGGACAGCCGCCCGGCGCGCGCGGTGGTGCCGGTGCCCGTGCTGCACCACGGGTTTCTGATTGAGGTGGAGGTTGTTGCTACCCTGTGAACAGGCGTGTGCAGTTAGAAAAACCTCCGGATAGATGCCATGACGCTGGGCGGTCCAGTCGCGGTGATGAAGAGCGGTGTGCTGCAGCAACTCGGCACGCCCGATGACATTTACATCCGCCGGCCAACACCTGCGTAGCCAGCATTATCGGCTAATCCGCTATGGATTTAATAGCTGGTTGCGCATGTAAAACGGGGGCTACAGGCATATTTGGCATCAAGAATGCCGACCTGACACTGCATTGCCCGGTCGCCACCGACGCGCTGCTCGGCGTGCGCCCCGAACACATCGTGCTGGTGGAAGAGAGCCCCTGGCGCAACGAAGTCACCGTGGTCGAACCGACCGGCGCCGACACCTTTGTCGTTGTTAAAACCGATGCGTGTGACGTGACGGTTCGCACGTCACCGCAAATGCAGGCAAGGCCTGGCGATGCAGTCGGGCTGGAGTTTAGCCTGTGCCGGTGAACTGGTTTGATGCGGGGAGTAGGGTGAGGTTTTAGCGGCGTGCAGGCGATGCGCGTTGCCGTCTAGCATCTTGTCACGCGGCGGCTCTGTCTGTTGGGTTATCTCGCCGATGGATGCAGTGCGATACGATGCCTCTATGACCCCAAAGACCTCTCCGAGTTTTGCTCTCCTGTTGTCTGACAATGCCATGTTTTTTTGCCGTTTTGCTGGGCAGATCAAAGTTAGAAACTCGAATAGCCGAGCTCGACATGCTGCACGATGAGGAATCCCTGCTGCGGCTTACGGAGGTGCAGCGAAAACGCAACCTAACACTGTCGAAGGGATCTAAGCTCATCCAAGAGGAACTTGATCTTCTCGAGGTGTTCTGGAACCACCACTTTCATGTACGTCGAGATCGAGTGCCCCTTGTTGTAGTGCTTGATCACGCTGTTCAAAGGCTGACGGCTGATTCAGACATCGCCGCAGCATATACCTTGAGTTGCGAGCGAGTGCGAGCGCTCATGAAATCGGGCTACCTCTACGACGACATTCTTGAATGGCCCAGTGGGAAAGTTCCGCCCGGCGCAGAGCTCCAGCTCAACAATGAAGGCGTAGCGCACTTTGCTTCAGGATTCCCGGCAGCTCTGCGCAACCCGTTGCTGTTTGCCAGACGCCACCTCTCCCTGTTTCAGCTTGTGGGCGTCGCAGGTTCATTGGGCCTTGCCATTGCGACGTTCCTCGTCAAGCTGATCTCGGGTGTCTGACTTTTCGTACGTGAACTGGAGAATATCTGGATCAGATTCCGAGTTATCGGCAAGCGCCCATGAATCCAAGTCCTATCCCTGAAAGGTGACCCATGCGCGAAGAATATGATTTTACTGCCGCAAAAAAAAATCCTTATGCGGCCCAGCTCACAAAGCAAATTACGATTCGACTGGACCAAGAATCCATCGGCTACTTCAAGTCGATATCGCAAGACGCCGGCATTCCGTACCAGAGTCTCATCAATTTGTATTTACGAGACTGCGCTGCCAACCGTCGCAAGCTCAATTTGAACTGGTCGTAGCAGCTTTTTGGCTAAGGTCGCCTTTCCAGCCTTGTTTCAAGGCAGATCCTTCTCCACTTCCGGCTGACTTGCATCACGCGGCCCCACCGTGCCGAGCCGCGCCTTCAGTGACTGCGGCTGACCCGTCAAAATCGCCGCGTAGTTGGTGGTGTTGGACAGCACTTTTTTCACGTAGTCGCGGGTCTCGGTGAAAGGCACGTTTTCTGCCCAGATGGCGGCGTCCAGCGTCGGGCTTCCGTTTTGTCCGCGCCAGCTGCGCGGCCGACCTGGCCCGGCGTTATAGGCCGCTGCTGCCATCGGCATCGAGCCGCCCAGGTCATCGAGCGCCAGCTTCAGATAAGCGGTGCCGATGGTGATGTTGGTGTCCCGGTCATTGATCTGGTCCGGCGTGAAACCATTGAGGCCGATCTTGCGCGCCGTCCAGCGTGCCGTCGCGGGCATGACCTGCATCAGCCCCGACGCGCCCACGCCCGAGCGGGCGTCCATGATGAAGCGGCTTTCCTGGCGGATCAGGCCGTAGACATAAGCCGGGTCAAGCTGTATGCCCTGGCTGCGTTGGGTCACCGCGTCACGAAACGGCATCGGAAAGCGCTGATCAAAATCGGTTTCGTTTTTGGTGCGTTCGCTGGTATTGATGCAGCGGTCCCAGAGCTGCCGGTCGCAGGCGAACTGGGCGGCGGCCAGCAGTTCGCGCTCGCTCATGCCGCCGCGCTGGTGCAGGTTGGTGGCGTAATTCCATTCGCGCACGCCTTCACCGCGCAGGCCCAGCGCAATCGCATAGGCGCCCCGGTTCAGGCCCAGGTTCAGTCGGGCGGTTTCTTTTTCTTCCGCACTCAAGGGGGCTGGTCGGACTGGCACGGTGATTTTCTGGCCCAGTTCTTCCAGCGCCAGCTGCTCGTAAAAACCGCGCACCGAGGCAATCGATTGCAGCAGCGTCTGCGCTTCGGCGCGCTGTGGTGACAGGCTGACGGGTTGCACGATGACAACTGATGACGAAGCTAACGCTGCAGCGCCTGATGCGACCGGCATGGGCACCTCGGTCGCAGGCACTGATTTGGCTGCGCTCAGCGCAGGCCCAGGCGGGGAGGTCGCCAGCAGCGCGCGCGCCTTCCAGTAGGCCCAGGTCGGCTCCTTGCGCGCTTCCTCGCTCATCGCGTTGATCGCCGACAGCACTTGCGGCCAGGCCGGCTGCGCGCCAGCGCGCAGCGCGGCGCGCGTTTTCCAGCCTAGCATGTCGTCGGTCAGGTCGCTGTCTTTGCTTACCTTGGCGAAGTGCTGCAGCGCGTCGCCGGCCGGAACCGTGCCCATGCGCGTGGCGGCCTGCCGGCCGATCACGCCCCAGACCCAGTTGCGTTCTTCGGCCGTCAGCTGCACGCCCCACTTGCTTTCAAGCTGCATCGCCGCGCCATCGGCATCGCCTGCGGCGGCCATGCGCACCAGCGCCAGCGTGATGATTTCCTTGCGCGTCTTGCTCAGCGCAATGTGCTTGCTGGTCAGGAATTTGATCGGGCTGGCGCTCAGTTCGGTCACCAGATCGACCGCCTCGGGCGCGACGATCTGCACCGCATCGCGTGCTGCTTTGGGGCGGTTAGCCTCCATCGACAGCCGGGCTTTTTGCCAGACGTCGAGTACCGTCAGATTTTTGGCGCCCACCAGCCGCTCGACTGCTGCCCTGCAACCGTCGTCGGCCTCACGCTGGGCGTACCAGTTTTTGCGCACTTCGTCAGACAGTTTGGCATCGAGCGCGGGGTTTTTGATGTGCTCGATCAGCAGCGCATAGCAGCGCACTTCGCGGTCGTCGTTCATGCGGTAGTTCGGGTACTCGGCCGCAAACGCTGTCCAGTCGCGGCGCTGGCCCAGCAGCAGCAGCCAGTCGTTGCGCAACCGGTCTTCCTGATAGCTGCCGGCATAGCGGCGCAGAAAATCATTCACGTCCTGCGCGCTGGCTTCGTTCAGCCGCGCCTTCATCTCCCAATAAGCTGCCCACGGCTCCAGCGTGTGGCCGCGTGCCTGCGGCAACAGCTGCGCCAGGCGGCCCTTGTCTTTGGCGCGGAAGGCCTGGCTCATGTCAAGAATGATGGAATCACCCGCGCTGCCGTTGCCGGAATTGACCGACTGTGAGAAGGCAGCGGGCGTCATCGCCAGCCCGAGCGCAAAGGCCACCGCAGCAGGCCGCAGAACGCGAAAAACAAATGTGTATAGCATTGCCCCATTATGGACAAATCAAGTACCCGCAAAGCGCTGGTGGAAGCGCGCCTGAACATGCCCGACCGCCTGGCACGGGCCGATCTGCTGCAGCGTGTCATGCGCATCTGGCTGGTGGGGCGACCCGACGAGGTGATTGGCGCCTATTGGCCGATCAAGGGCGAGTTCGATCCGCTGCCCGCGCTGTACCGCTGGCAGGAAGATGCCATCCTGAGTCAGGATTTATCATCAAATCCGGCTCTAGCCCAGGTAGAACGTGCGCAACTAGCTACTGAAAGCATAGCAAGCCGGTCACCACACAAGATTGGTTTGCCGGTCGTCAACAAGCAGCACAAGACGCTGGTATTTCACGCCTGGTACCCCGGCTGCCCGATGGAAGAAGATGCCTATGGCATTCCAAAACCCAAAGACACCGAAGTCGTGGTGCCAACGCTG
>JANPFZ010000289.1:0-1863 GCA_031423655.1 Polaromonas sp. | reverse complement strand
GGTGTGAAGTGGATTATTGGTTCAGCCACCATTTGTTTGTGTGGCTTCTGAAAGGAGCGCGACAGCCTCAAAGCCGAGCTTGCCGGTTCAGCCACCATTTGTTTGTGTGGCTACTGGAAGTTCTGGAAGTAGTAGCCCAGCGCGGGGGCGGGTTCAACCACCATTCGGTTGTGTGGTTACTAAAAAAAGGAGAGTTGTGTGTATCGAAGCAAAGAGCAAACCGAGTTTTCCAGCCGGGTTGCGGCACACCTGACCAGCGGCGGCGCACCGCTGCTGCTGGAAGGTGCCGCCGGCCTGGGCAAAACACGGGCTTATCTGGCGCCGCTGCTGGCAAGCGGCAAGCCCGTCGCCGTGTGTGTGCCCACGCGTGCCCTGGCGGCGCAGCTGCTGACGTCCAACGACATGAAGGCCGTGCGCAGCGGCCAGTCGATTGAAATTTTCACGCCACGCAGAAATTTCGACACGCTGGCGGAATACCAGGCGCACAAGCAGGCCTGCCGCGCCGCCGACGTGTTGATTTGCACTCACCAGGCGGCGTTGATCGACGTGCTGGCTGATGGTGCCTTGCTGGGGCTGAAAGACCGGCATGCGGTGCTGTTTGACGAAGCAGACCAGTTGCCGGATGCGGCAGCCCTGCGGTTTGACTGCGCGATTGATGCCTACACCTTTGACGCGTTGGGCATCAAGCCGGGCACGAGCCATCGCAAGACCATTGACGAGGTAATGAAAGCCCTGCCGCGCCACCTGGCAGACCTGGATGAGCCAGCCGGCATCAAAGCCGCCTGCCGGGGCATCATGGACGCGCTGGATGAGTCGGTCTGGTATCAAAGTGTCGGCATGGATGAAGACGGCGCGCTAAGACTGGTACATCGGCTGCCGGCACGCGTGCTGAAGCGACTGCTGACGCACCCGCGGCTAGTGTTTGTGTCAGCCACGCTGACGGTAAATGCGTCGTTTGACGACTTCAACCGCGCACTGGGCCTGAAAGAAACGAGTCCCTGGACTACAGCCATCGAGCCGGCCCGGCATGGCCAGCTGGACGTGGTCAGCGAAGCCTGGAACAAGGACGCGCCCGACCACCTGGCCAAAGTGGCGGAGCATGTGGCGGCGCTGCAGGGTGCTGTGTTGGTCATGGTGACGTCACATGAAGACGCGGCGCTGCTGGGAACCATGATTGCTGGTGCGACGGTGCGCGACCAAGACGAGGCAACCGGTCAGTTCGAATCAACCGGTCAGGCTGCCGCGCGGATGGAGGCTGGCGGTGGCAATGTGCTGGTAGCCGCTGGTGCCTGGGCAGGCCTGGACACGCCGACGCGGTGGCGGCATGTGGTGATGCCCAAGGCACCGTATGGCCAACGGACGATTCTTGATGACCATGACGTGAGCCAATATGTAGATAGCCGAAACACGGCGGTGCGGCGCTTCCGGCAGGGTTTGGCGCGCGGACTGCGCACCCCCGATGCGGTGTGTACCCTGCACCTGCTGGACGCACGCTTTGACCGGGCCGAGTTCGTCAAGGCACTGCCGATTCGCTTTGCGGAGGCTTACAAGAAACGCTTTGGTACGGTGGAGTTGCGCACACGCCAGGCTGATTTCAGAAAGCTCATTTTCGAGAAGTTCAGTGGGCGCTGCCCCATCAGCGGCTGCGATGAGCCCTCAGCCCTGGAAGCCGCGCACTTGGGCGCGAAAGGCGGCTGGCGCACCAACCACACCGAAGGCATTTTGCTGCGCAGGGATCTGCACGGTCTGATGGACGCTGGAAAGCTGCAGATCATCGACGGCGTGGTGTCGGTGTCGCATCCACATTTCCAGCAATTCAACGGGGTCAGGGTGTGGTGATGGCGGCGCTCAGCAAGACATTTC
>JANPFZ010000288.1:0-2637 GCA_031423655.1 Polaromonas sp. | reverse complement strand
CGCACCTGGCCTTCGGACGATGGCACAAAGAGCTGGTTCAGCGTGACGCGCTTCAGGCCGAAGGCCTGGCCGACAAACTCGGCCTGCATGTCGTCCTTGCGGTTGAAAGCGATGAAGGGCACGCTGCGAAAGTTGTGCGCGCTGAGCTGCGGCTTTCCGTTCGAAGCCAGCCGGGCCTGAGCGAATTCGGGCGTGGCCACCGCCACATAGTCCATCGCGCCCAGCGCCACCATCTTGCAGCCGCGCAACGCCTGCCTGAGCGTCGTGACGCAGCCCAGCACCTGGCCTTCACGCAGCCACTCCTGGGTGAAGTTTTGGTCGTCGGCAATGATTTCCAGCGCCAGACCCTGCTGCGCCAGCGCCGTCAGCGCGGGCAGGGCCCAGGTCGCGATGCTGTCGGCGTTTATCGCTATCGCAATCCGTTCTTCCTCACGCCCGCCGCCCGACGCGCCCAGCGAGCCCGGTGCCAGCTCTTTCATGTCGCGCTCCAGATCAGCGCGCAGCAGGCGCAGCATCTTGGTGTGCTTGAGCAGCAGGCGCCCGGCCGATGTCGCTTTCAGCGGGCGGCTGCGCACGATCAGCACCGTGCCGACCTGCGACTCAAGCGCGCGCAGCCGCTGCGACACCGCCGACTGCGTGATCGACAGGCGCTGCGCCGCGCGCTCAAAGCCGCCTTCCTCAACAATCGCCGCCAGGCATTCCAGAGCGTCTGGATCGAAAGTGCTCATGGCCAGGTAGTCCCTTGTATTAGTTCCACTGATGTTTTCACTAACAGTTTAATTTTTCTGTTCATTGCCCGCAAGGACGATCACACTGGCCGCATGAAAGTTATCGTGTTGGGTGCAGGCATCATCGGCGTCAGTACCGCCTGGCATCTGCTGGCACGCGGCCACGATGTCACGGTGATCGAGCGCCAGCCAGACGCGGCGATGGAAACCAGCTTTGCCAATGCGGCGCAAATTTCCGTCAGCTACTGCGAACCCTGGGCCAGCAAGGGCACGCCGCTGAAAGCGCTGAAGTGGATGCTGCGCGACGATGCGCCGCTGCTGTTCAAGCCCCGGCTGGACTGGCAGCAGTGGCGCTGGGCCTGGCAGTTTTTAAGGCAGTGCAACGACGCCGCCTTCGAGCGCAATGTGCAGCAGATCGTCGCGCTCGGCGCCTACAGCCACGACGCGCTGAAAGAAGTCGTGGCAATCACCGGCATTGATTACCACCGGCTGGAGCGCGGCATTGCACATTTTTTCAGTGACCAGAAATCATTCGAACAAGCGGCCAGAGACTGCGAACGGATGCGTAAATTTGGCGTCGAGCGCCGCGTGGTCGCTACCTCCGAGTTGCTGCTGATCGAACCGGCCTGGACCGCCTACCGGCACCGTATCGTCGGCGGCACCTACAGCGCCAGCGACGAAAGCGGCGACGCGCGGCTGTTCACGCAGGCACTGGCGCAACGCTGCGCGGCGCGCGGCGCACGCTTCCTGTATGGGCACGACATAGCAGGGCTTGACGTAACCGGAAACGCTATTAATTCAGTAGCTGCTTGTGCACGTAACACGTGGGCTACAGTTCGAAATGATTCACAAACAAGCCATTTGAAAGCTGATGCGGTGGTGGTCGCCTGCGGTTCGTACAGCGCGCCACTGCTGCGCACCGTGGGCGTTGATTTGCCGATCTATCCCGGCAAGGGCTACAGCGCCACCTTCAAAATTCTCAAGCCCGAAAAAGCGCCCCACGTCAGCACCATGGACGACGGCAACAAGTGCGCGATCAGTCGGCTCGGCAACTATTTGCGCGTCGCCGGCACCATCGAAATCGGCGGCTACGACACCTCGCTCACCACGCCGCTGGCGCGCACGCGCTCGGCCATGCTGGCGCGCCGTGTCGAAGAGCTATTGCCGGGCGTCTGCGACACGCGGCTCGAATCCGAAGGCGGCTCGCCGAATTTCTGGACCGGCCTGCGCCCCGCCACGCCGACCAACATTCCCTACATCGGCCAGACGAAAGTGCGCGGCCTGTGGGTCAACGCCGGGCATGGCACGCTGGGATGGACGCACGGCGCGGGTTCAGGCAAGGCGATGGCCGAGCTGATCAGCGGCGTGAAGCCAGCAATGAAGTTCGGGTTTTACGGGTTTCCGGCTTGATTCGCTCATCGCGCATTTGCCAATTTCCTGACACGTACTGATTTCAATTGCCGACAGCCAGCCTGCACCGACAGCGGCAAGGTAAGTACATGCCAAAGAGCCGTCAACCCCCACCGTCCGACCAGACCAACACACCGGCCACGCCCGCTGCCGGCAAGGGCATGCCGGCCAAAGACGCCCGCGAGCCGCAATCCAGCCAGGCAGGGCGTCAGATCACGCCGAAAGACGCTGCTGTCGAGGCCAGTCTGGAGCTGCCCAGCGACCGCGACCAGTCCACAGGCATGACCGCCGCCGAGCCCGACCCAAAAGTCGAGCAGGCCGCTATCGATTTGAAGCGCGGACTGAGCGACACCAGCAAGGGCGCCGAGACCGACAAGGCGTATCAAAAGCAGAAGTAGCAGGCGCAGGTCGGGCTAGCCGAAGCACGCCCGCCAACACCTCCCCCGCAGCATGCCCCGCTATCATTGCGCGCATGCAAAAGACACTGGGAGAGGCGACA
>JANPFZ010000287.1:0-9466 GCA_031423655.1 Polaromonas sp. | reverse complement strand
TTTTTTTCTGGTTTTGAGATAGGCGATGCAGCTGAGGTGATCATTGACTGCAGATAGGCAAGCCATGACGGTTTTCACCACGGCATTTAAAAAACGGCTGGCTATTTGATGAGCTTGTGTTCAAGCAGCTTTTTGCGCAAGGTGTTGCGGTTCAGGCCCAGCCACTCGGCCGCACGGGACTGGTTGTTCTCGGCATGGTTCATCACCACTTCCAGCAATGGCTTTTCAACCACGCGCACCATCATGTCGTACATGCCGTCAGGGTCGGTGCCGCGCAGATCCTTGAAATACCCTTCCAGGCTGGTGCGTACGCACTCTTCTATTTGCTTCTTGCTCATGCAGCGGCCCGCTCCTGACTTTTTTTGTTGCTCAATGTCGCTGCGGTGGACTCGCCTGCAGCCAGCGCGTTGGCTGGAATGCGGTCCATGCTGTCCCCGAGACTGTCGAAAAAATGGCCAACCGCAGCCAGCTGTTCATTAGCGTTGTCAAGCAGGTTCATGTGCCCCCGAAACGCCTCGCCGCCGGGCAGACTTTTGACATACCAGCCGATATGCTTGCGTGCCGTTCGCACGCCGGTGAATTCGCCATACAGGTCATAGTGGTCAAGCAGATGATCAAGCAGCAGGCGGCTAACCTCGGCGACCAACGGCGGCACCAGCTGCGTACCGGTGGCCAGAAAATACGCGATCTCGCGAAAAACCCACGGCCGTCCTTGCGCCGCGCGTCCCACCATCACGGCGTCCGCGCCAGTGAAGGCCAGCACGTCACGGGCTTTTTGGGGGCTGTCGATATCGCCATTGGCGACCACCGGAATACGCAGCGCCGCCTTGACGGACGCCACCGTTTCATATTCGGCCAGGCCCTTGTAGCCCTGCTCGCGCGTGCGCCCGTGAACGGCAATCATCTGCACGCCGGCGGACTCAAAAGCGCGCGCCAGGCGCAAGGCATTCTTGTGCGACTGGGCCCAGCCGGTGCGCATTTTTAGTGTCACCGGAACATCGCGGGGTGTGCAGGCAGCAACCACGGCTTCAACGATCTGCAAGGCCAGCGGCTCGTCCTGCATCAACGCGGAACCGGCCCATTTGTTGCAGACTTTTTTGGCCGGACAGCCCATGTTGATGTCAATGATTTGCGCGCCGCGGTCGATGTTATAGGACGCAGCTTCGGCCATCATCTGCGCGTCAGTTCCGGCAATCTGCACGGCAATCGGTTCGGCCTCACCCTCGTGGTTGGCACGTCGGGATGTTTTCAGGCTGTCCCACAAGTCGCGGCGGGAAGTCACCATCTCACTAACAGCGTACCCCGCACCCAGCTTCTTGCATAGCTGGCGAAAAGGCCTGTCAGTCACACCCGCCATCGGCGCAACAAACACATTATTTGCCAGAGCGTAATGGCCGATATTCATGGGGAAGTTGGAAGGGCAGGCAGCGCGGAGGAGGCTGTGAAAAGGCGGCAAGGAGACTTGATTGTAGCTGCCCAAAATTTCAGCAATTGAAATTTGCACACAGATTTGTAAGCGCCTTTCTGACACCCCGCCAATCCGGGTGCTGCCTATACTCAACGTCACATGGACGTCTGGATCAACCATCTTTTAGAACTGCTGGCGTTGCCGGAATTCGGACTGAGCACGGTGTTTGTCGTGTCCTTCATTTCGGCAACCCTGGTGCCTCTGGGCTCGGAGCCGGTGGTGTTTGGTCTGGTCAAACTCAACCCCGCCATGTTCTGGCCCGCTGTGCTCGTGGCGACCACAGGCAACACGCTCGGTGGCGCGCTTGACTGGTGGATGGGCTTCGGTGCGCACAAGGTGGTTGATAAATACCAGCATTCCTCGCACCACAGCCGTGCGGTGCTTTGGCTGGAAAAACTGGGGCCCAAGGCTTGCCTGTTGGCCTGGTTGCCGGGAGTTGGCGACCCGCTTTGCGCCGTGGCGGGCTGGCTCAAATTTCCATTCTGGCCGTGTCTGGCCTATATGGCCATCGGCAAATTCATGCGCTACTTTCTGATGACCGGCAGCCTGATCTGGGCATTTCCTGGCGTTATCGGAAGCTAGACAACCGCGTGTCCATCGGCGGCGCTAAAACCGCTCGTGCGCAAGCAAAAAGCGCCACTGACCCGGCTGCAATCCACTCAAGGGCACGCGTCCGATGCGGATGCGTTTCATGGCCTCGACCTTCAGACCAACGCTCTCGCAAAAGTAAGCCACCTGGCCTGGCCGCTCGCCCTTCAGTGCAAAACGCAGACGCGCTTCACTCTGCCAACTGACCTTGGCCGGCGGCAGCAACACGCCGTTGAACGTGAAGCCATGGTCGGTGCGGTTCAGGCGTTCGAGTCCGCCCGGTTTGATGCTGCCGCTGACTTCGACCAGAACTTCATGCTCCATCACGTTGGCGTCTTCCCGCAGCTTGCGCGCAACCCGCCAGTCGTCGGTAAACACCACCAGCCCGCTGGCCGCTGCGGCCAAAGGCGTGATGAGCTCTGCACTGGCGAAATGTTTTTTGAGCGGGCGAATGCCTGAACGATCATCTGGCGATTGCTTGCCCAGCGACAAGTCAGCCGGGACTGGCTCTTTGCCTGCCGGCTTGTGCAGCAGAAATGTCACCGCATTGCTACCCAGCAGCGTGGCATCTTTTGCCAGCACGATGGTCTGGTTCAACACGCGGAACTGCGGCTCCTCGACCACCACGCCATCGACCGTGACCCAGCCGCCTTCAATGTAGCGCTCGGCCTCGCTGCGCGAGCACGGCACCATCCCGGCGAGTCGCTTGGCGAGGCGTTGATCGGGGCGAAGTTGGTCTGTCATGACGGACTCGATTTGCAGCCGGTTGCTCCGGAGGCGGGTAGGTGACGAACTATGACGCTATGTTATTAATAGCCCCTTGCCCACGCATTACGGGGGTTAGAGGCCTAAAACACTATCAATTCCAGCCCAAAAGATAAGCCGACGCTGCTTGGCCGCCAGGGCATCAGGAGCTGAAAAGAAAGTTCATCACGTCGCCATCTTTGACGACATATTCCTTGCCTTCGCTGCGCATTCTGCCGGCGTCCTTGGCGCCCTGCTCGCCCTTGAACGAAATGAAATCGTCGAACGCAATCGTCTGGGCGCGGATATAGCCCTTTTCGAAATCGGTGTGAATCACACCCGCCGCCTGCGGGCCGGTGTCGCCGACGTGAATCGTCCAGGCGCGAACTTCTTTCACGCCGGCGGTGAAATAGGTTTGCAAACCCAGCAGCTTGTAGGCGGCGACTATCAGGCGGTTCAGGCCCGGCTCCGACTGGCCGATCTCGGACAAAAACATCTTCTTGTCCTCCTCATCCATGTCGGCCATTTCGGCTTCCATCTTGGCGCAGATCGCCACCACGGGCGCGTTTTGCGCTTTGGCATAGGTCGTCAGGCGGTCGAGGAAAGGATTGTTTTCAAAACCGTCTTCGGCCACGTTGGCGACAAACATCGCCGGCTTGGCGGTGATCAGGAAAAACTGCTGCAACAGCGGCAGCTCTTCCTTGCTGAATTCAATCGTGCGCACCGGTTTGACTTCATTCAATGCGGTCTGGCATTTCTCCAGAATCGCCACCAGCTTGATCGACTCCTTGTCGCCCGAGCGTGCGGTCTTCGTCACACGGTGCAAGGCCTTTTCAACCGCCGCCAAATCGGCCAGGCACAGCTCGGTCTGAATCACTTCGATGTCAGAGATCGGATCGACCTTGCCGGCGACGTGAATCACGTTGTCGTCTTCAAAACAGCGCACCACATTGACCGTCGCATCGGTTTCACGAATGTGGGCCAAAAACTTGTTGCCCAGGCCCTCACCGGTACTGGCACCGGCGACCAGGCCGGCTATATCGACAAACTCGACAATGGCGCGCTGAATTTTTTGCGGGCTGACGATGGCCGCGAGTGCATCGAGCCGTGCATCGGGCACTTCCACGATGCCCACATTGGGCTCGATAGTGCAAAACGGATAGTTTTCAGCCGCAATGCCCGCCTTGGTCAAGGCATTGAACAGGGTGGATTTTCCGACGTTGGGCAAGCCGACGATGCCGCACTTCAAACTCATGAGAAACCTTCAAAAACAGGGGGTGAAGTGTATGCGATGCGCATTTTGCTACTTGAAACTGTAGCTTGCCTTGACCGCCTGCGCGACCTGCAGCAGGTGCTCCACGCCGCTCAGCACAATCGCATTCATGCCGAAGGTCAGGGCCCCATTGACGCGCGCATCCTGCCGATAGGTTTGCAGCATATCGCCGACCTCAGGGCTGATGGTGCCCGTGACGGGATCGATATTGGGAATCGGGCAACGCGGGCAAGGCTTGACGGGTTTGAGCTGCACCACGCCTTCGCCGGTAGCAATGTGCAGCACATCAAGCCGGTCTTCGTCGTGCGCCTCTATCGCCGAACCTTCGGCTGCATCGAATGCATCACCCAACACGATGTTCGGCCTGAAGCTAGCCATGCCGACAGCAATGGAACCGCCAGCCACCATCTTTTTATTGAACTGGGCGAGCGATGCCTCGCTGATCACCAGCAACGCAAAACCGTCATTGAACTGGTTCAGCGATTCAACGCCTCCGGTCCACTTCAGGTCTGAAATGCGCTGGTGTTCCGGGTCAAAACGCACCAGCCGCGCCGTGGTGCCCAAAAAGTCGGTGAACCACTGTGCGGCCACTTTGCCCATGTCGTAGGCCGCCACCTCGTCGTCCCACACCCGCACGCGCACCGGCGCTTCCACCTCGTCGAGCTTCACATGCAGCGCCAGCATGCCCGGCGCGCGCAAAATCATCTCGTGGTACTTCAGCTGCGGCTGGATCAGCGCCATGCGCGGCAGCTCGCGCTGGGTCAGGAAGTCGCCGCGCTCGTCCACCACCATCCAGGCCCGATCAAATTCAAGCCCGGTATCAAGCAACAACGCTTCTTTCACCTCCACCCCGGCGCAGGATTTGACCGGGTAGACGATCAATTGCGAAATGACGCCACGCAGGTCGGCGGGCATGGCGGCAAACGGCGCTGTGCCCGCATCAAGAAGTTCGTTGATTGAATGCGCCACGATGATCAGATCCTGTTGTTTTCGGTTGTGTTCAGTTTTGGCGTGGGCGCATGGCCCGACGCGTGCAGCGGCCATCGGGCGCGCCAGACCGCAATTTTGCACTGCCTTCTAAAATGAGCCATGTCCAGGTCTTTTGACGTTTGTATTCGCGGCGACGGTGTGGTGGGCCACACGCTGGCCTTGTTGCTGGCGCGCGAGCGTTTGCGCGTGGCGCTTGTCGCCCTTCCACAGTCATCGCAGTCGCCGGAAACAGCGCCTGCGGACGTGCGCGCCTATGCCCTCAACAGCGCGTCGCGCACGCTGCTACAAACCTTGCGAGCCTGGCCCGAGCCCGCGTTTGCGACGCCCGTGCTTGAGATGCAGGTCTGGGGCGACCGCGGCGGCAAGCTCGACTTCAACGCCCGCAGCCTGCCCAAAAGCGTAGGAATCGGAGAAAGCGACCCGGCAGGCCATGCGCTGGCATGGATTGTTGACGTGCCTGAACTGGAGCAGCAGCTGCGCCAGGCGACTCGTTACCAGCCGCACATTGAAATCGTCGATGAAGCGCCGCCCGCCGCACTGAAGGTGATCTGTGAAGGCCAAAAAAGCAGCAGCCGGGATCAATTGAGTGCTCAGGTCGCGGTCAAGCCTTATGCACAAAAAGCCATTGCCGCGCGACTGGTCTCAAGCCAGCCTCATGACGGCGTGGCGCGGCAGTGGTTTTCCGGTGGCGATGTGCTGGCACTGCTGCCGCTGGGCGGGCCTGACGGGAACGCTTTGGCGCTGGTGTGGTCAGTCTCATTGGAGCGAGCCAGCGCGCTGCAACAACTCACTGCCGAGGCATTTTGCGCTGCGTTGCAAGTTGATTGCGGTCAACAGATGGGCGCGCTGCATCTGACGAGCGAGCGCGCAGCCTGGCCACTGAGCCTGTCGCGCGCTGAGCGCTGGGTTGGCCCCGGCTGGGCACTGGCGGGCGATGCGGCGCACACGGTGCATCCGCTGGCGGGGCAAGGGCTGAATTTGGGACTGGCCGATGCCGCCAGCCTCGCCAGGGTGATCGCCGCGCGAGAATACTGGCGTGCGCTGGGTGACGAAAAGCTGCTGCGCCGTTACGAGCGTTCGCGCAAGGCGGATGTGGCAGCGACAGCGGCTGTGACTGATGGGCTGCACGGCCTTTTTGCACAGCCTGACGCGCCGTGGCAGGCGCTGCGCAATTGGGGCATGAACGGCTTTTCGCGCAGCGGCCCGTTGAAAAACTGGGTCATCCGGCAAGCTGCCGGGCTGTGACCTGTCAGAAACATCGGACAGGCATATCGCTTTGACCGCTTTATTAAAGAAACGCCTATGAAAACACTTCAAAAAATCATCTTCACGGGCCTGCTGGCGTGTACCTTCAGCGCCGGCTTTGCGCAGGAAGCGGTGATCCGAAAAAACCTGGCCGAGCGCCTGCCCAACCTGCCGAAAATCGATGAAGTCAGCAAGGCGCCGATGAATGGTCTGTATGAGCTTCGCGTCAACGAAACCGAAATTTTCTACACCGATGCGGAAGGCAATTTTTTAATCCAGGGCAGCCTGATCGACACCAAAGCCAAGCGCAACCTGACTGAAGAGCGGGTTGAAAAACTCAGCGCGATTGAATTTGACGCCTTGCCTTTAAAAGACGCTTTCACCGTGGTGCGCGGCAACGGCAAACGCAAGATGGCGGTGTTCGAAGACCCGAACTGCGGCTATTGCAAACGCTTCGAGCGCGACCTGCAGAAGGTGTCTGACGTAACGGTGTACATGTTTTTGTACCCCATCCTCAGCCCCGACTCGACGGACAAATCAAAAAATATCTGGTGTACCAAAGACAGGGCCAAAGCTTGGCAAGACATGATGGTGCGTGACCAGTCGGTGCCCAAAGGCAGCTGCGACACCTCCGCGATTGAGCGCAACCTGGCCTTCGGCAAAAAGCACAAGATCACCGGAACCCCAACGATCTTTTTCGCCGACGGCTCGCGCGTACCCGGCGCCATCGGCGCGCCGCAGGTTGAAAAGCAATTGGCTGAGGCTAAATAACATCGCAAAAACTGGTTTAAATTTTGTCCTCCACCACAACCGGCGTCGAACCAGCGCCCACTGGCAGCGCGGCTGGCGAGATTGAACAGCTGGGTATTCCAGCACATCTGCAAGCATTTGAGCCGACGTTAAAAGCGGCCTTTGACCGCCTGGAAGCCGTGAAGCCGGCCAGTTATGCGCGCACCCGCAACGCCCTGGACGGCGCGGTCACGGGTCTGTCTCCTTATTTCACGCACGGCATGCTGGGCCTGGAAGAGGCGGCCAACTTCATCAACCGCCGACATGCGCTGAGCTTTGAAGACAGGCTGGTTTTTGAGTTTGGATGGCGCGAGTTTTTTCAGCATGTGTGGCGGACTGCTGCAAAAGAAGGTGACGCCATCCTTGACGACATGCACGGCAGTCCGCCTTCGCCGGGTGCTTATCTCGATACCTTGCCGCAAGACATTCGAGAAGCACGTACTGGCGTGCCCGCCATTGATGCAGCGGTTCGCACGCTGTATGCCACCGGTTATCTGCACAACCATGCCCGCATGTGGCTGGCCAGCTATGTGGTGCATCTGCGCAAGGTTTACTGGCGCGCTGGTGCCGACTGGATGTATGGCCACCTGCTCGATGGTGACCTGGCCAGCAACCACTTGAGCTGGCAATGGGTGGCTGGCACTTTTTCCAGCAAACCCTATATTTTCAATGCCGACAATGTGCTGAAGTTTGCGCCGGCTGCAGCGCGTAATGCGTGGTCGTCGCCGCAGACGGTGATCGATCAAAGCTATGAAGCGCTCGACGCCATGGCACGCTCGGGCCAGGCTGCAGGCCCTGAACGCGGGCAGCATGCCGGCATGGCCGAACCCGCCCTGCTGGGCTCTGTTTTAGCATCATTTATGCCTCTAGCCCAAGCAGAACTTGCGCAATTAGCTATAAAGAACATAGCGAATAGATCTGTTGAATTGATCCATCCGTGGAGTCTTTCGCCGCGTGCGGGCTACGCCGCGCGCCTGGGCGTCATCCATCTGCCGGCGCATGCGGCCTGGCCGTGGTCGGAACGGCGTTGGCGTTTTGTGCTGGGTGCGATGCGTGAGGTGACCGACGCGATCTGGATCGGCGACCTGCATCAACTTGATTTGCCTGGCGCGCGCGATGTCAGCGCGCAGGCGACGCTTTTTTCAGGTTACCGTGATGCGCTGGCAGCTATTGCCAGGCTGACGCCGCAGCCCCTGCTGTTTCCGGAACCGCCTATGGCCTGCCGCTCATTCAGCAAGTTTTACGGGCGTGTTCAGCGTGATGTCGGGCAGTTTGCGGATTTGCTGTAGCTGCATATTTCGTGGCCCTCACCGCAACTTTTCGCCCTTGCTCCTTTATGTTCGCCGAATCCACCTGCCCGCATGACCGTCCCGCTCGATAAAACCATCCTCTGGCTCGGCTATGGTGGGCTGGTGCCGTTTGTCGGGCTGGCGCTGTTAATCTGGCTGGTGCCGCCTCGAATTCAGCCTTTCGTGGCGCTGGCGCTGGTGGCTTACGGCGCGCTGATCGCCTCTTTTCTGGGTGGTGTGCATTGGGGCACCGGCTTTCTGATGGGCGAGGCAGCCCCGCGCATGCAGTTTGTCTGGGGCGTCGTGCCTTCTCTGCTCGGCTGGCTGGCGCTGCTGCTGCCGGTGCGGGCCGGACTGCCGATGCTGGCCGTGCTGCTGGTGGCCTGCTACGGCGTTGACCGCACCACCTATCCTGCCGTGGGGCTGGGTCGCTGGTTGCCGATGCGGCTACAGCTGACCGGGGTGGCCGCGCTTAGCTGCACGCTGGGCGCGATCAGGGTCTGGATCAGGTGAGCCGTCGGGCAAGCTGCCGGGGCGTGCGGCCGACGCGCGCTGTGGGGTATTCTTTTGCAACTGCTGCCTGACTTTGTCATGAAAAAAACAATACCCGACTCACCCCTTGCCACCGCGCTGATTCCGCTGATTCACTACCGCGTGGACATCCTTGACCCAAACACGCATCTGTTTCATGTCACGCTGACCATCGCCCAGCCGGCTGCGCGGCAGCGGCTGGCGCTGCCAGTGTGGATTCCGGGCAGCTACCTGGTCCGGGAATTCGCCAAAAACCTGTCCAGGCTACAGGCGCGCCAAGGCGCCCGCCCGCGCGAGGTGGCCTGCCGCCAGATCGACAAATGCACCTGGGAAGTCAACTGTTCGCCGACCAAACCGCTGGTGGTGACTTACGACGTTTATGCGCGTGACAACTCGGTGCGCAGCGCGTGGCTGGATGCGGAACGCGGCTTTTTCAACGGCACCAGCCTGTGCCTGAGAGTTGAGGGGCAAGAGAGCCTTCCGCACGCGCTGGAAGTGCCGACGCCGAAAGCCGTCGCGGGCTGGTTGGTGGCCACCGGGCTTCAAACC
>JANPFZ010000286.1:0-10827 GCA_031423655.1 Polaromonas sp. | reverse complement strand
GCCGGTCGTACCCAGCGCTCTTACCGCCGTCAAATCACCACAGCGCGAAAGATCAACACCAGCCTTCATGCAGTTGGCAAAAAACGCTGCGCCGCCACCGAAAAAAGTTACGCCGAGTTGCGCGGCAAAGCGCCACAGCGTAGTCCAGTCGGGTTGCTCTTTCGTGCCGCCGGGGTTGCCGTCGAAAATGCAGCAGGTGGTGCCGTTGAGCAGGCCGCCGGTTTGCGCGTTCCACATCACCCAGCCGGTCGAGCTGTACCAGTGGAAGCGCTCGCCGAACGAATTTTCAAGGTAGCTGCAGCCGATATCGTTGTGCAAAACCTTCAGCGCCAGCGCGACGATGACGGTGCCGCCGTGGCCGTGAACAATCGGCTTGGGCAGGCCGGTGGTGCCGCTGGAATACACGATCCACAGCGGATGGTCAAACGGCAGCCAGAGCGGTTCAAAAGCTGCTGTTTCAGCATCATTTCGTGCTGTAGCCCCCGTAAAACTTGCGCAGTTAGCTATTGAATTCATAGCGTCTGATTCTTCTGATGCGCTGTGAATGATCACATGCTGCAGGCTCGGCAAGCCGGCGCGCAGCTCGGCCAGCACGTCGCTGCGGTCGATGTCGCGCCCGCCGTAGGTCACCGCGTCGCAGGCAATCAGTACCTTGGGTGCAATCTGCTTGAAGCGGTCCAGCACGGCGCTGGTGCCCATATCTGGCGCGCACAAACTCCACACACCGCCTAGGCTGACGGTGGCCAGAAACGCGACCATGGTTTCAGGAATGTTGGGCAGGTAGGCCGCCACGCGGTCACCCGGCTGCACGCCCTGCGCACGCAAATGCAGCGCCAGCGAGGCGACCTGCTGGAGCAACTCTGGCCAGCTCAACTCGCGTGCCGCTTCGCCGCGTTGCAGGCTGCGCTCGTTATGACTGAGCAGCGCCGGCAGACCCGCCGCCGCAGCCGCATCAACATGCCGGAACACCTGCCGCACGTAGTTGAATTGCGCCCCGGTGAACCACTGCGCACCCGGCATCTTGCCCTCGGCCAGCACCGCGCTGTGCGGCGTCGGTGACTGCAAATCGAAATAATCCCAGATGCTTTGCCAGAAAGCGTCCAGGTCCTTGACTGACCATTGCCACAGCGCGTCATAGCTGTCAAAAGAAAGCCCGCGATTGGCTTGCAGCCACTCCTGGTAAAGACGGATTTGGGGTCGGTGGGGGGCGGTCATCTGGCTGATGATAGCCAAGCGCTGGGGCTATTGATCTGGCGCGTGTTTCATGTGAAAAACTCGAGGCCGCTGGACTTCGCTGTTCGCAGCATCGCCATGTCGTCTTGTTGGTGCAGTGCGGTGTGCAACACCACGCCTAGCCGCTTTCTTGATGCGCAAAAGGCACTTTCATCGGCGCGCGCCCTTCAAACAGATCTGCCACAGCAGCGACCCCCAGAAGCATATGCTCGCGAAAAAGCCTGACACGTTGGGTGCGTCGAAGATCCCGGTGGCAGAGCAGCCACAATCCCAGGTCATGCTGTCTTTCGGGCGGGCAAAACCGCACCAGTGACGGGTCACTGTCACCCATGAAGCAAGGCAGATAGGCCAGCCCTGCCCCTTCCCTCAGTGCAGCCACTGTCAGCAAGGTATCGTCGACAAACAAGTTGTGCTCATGTTCGGGGCAGGCTTCTTTGGTCCATGACATGTGAAATCCGCAACACTCGATCCCCAACCATTTCTTGACGGCCAAACCCGCCTGCACGGCCGCGCAATAGTCGCGCGCGCCATAAACCGTGGAGACCACGGTCACCAGCCGGGTACCGATCAGCGTGTCAGTGGGCGCGTTGGTCAACCGAATGGCGATATCGGCGTCCCGCTCGGCCAGGCGGACAAACTTGTTGGACACCTGAACGTGCAACTCAATCTCGGGGTAATTCGCGCTGAAGCGCGTGAACATGGGCATCAGGATGCTCGAAGCCATGTTGTTGATGGCGGTCACTTTTAACTCGCCGGAGACACCGCTTTCGCGCCCTCCCAAAGTCCCTTCAAACTCCAGTATTTGCGCTTCAATCTTGCTGGCCGAGAGCCGCAACGCCTCGCCGGCCTCGGTTAATTCATAGCCCGATGTCTTGCGCTCAAGCAGCGGGGTGGTCAGACTTTCTTCGAGCGCCCGCAGGCGCCGGGACACCGTTGAATGCTGAACCGCCAAGCGTTTCGCCGCCCCGCCGATGGAGCCTTCGCGGGCGACAGCAAGGAATATTCTGAGATCGTCCCACTGCATGTGAAACCCCCGCCATGTGCAAATTTGCATTTGCCAAACTGATTTTTGGCTAATTGACCAAATTATGGGCGTCATGCATCCTAGAAACAACCAAAGACCACCACCTGGGAGAACAGCATGAATAACGACATGAAGAACGACATGGCAAGTGCGCAAAAAGTATTTGACCCGATGGCCTTCAAGGAAACTACCCGCACACAGTGGGATAGTGCTGCGGAGGCCTGGAATCGGTGGTCGCCGCTATTGGACCGCTGGCTTGGCCCGGCGACCGACATGATGCTAGACATGACCCATGTTCAAACCGGCAGCCGGGTGCTGGATGTGGCCGCGGGTGCCGGGGGTCAAACCATGGCCGCCGCCAGCCGCGTCGGGCCGACAGGCTATGTGCTGGCGACCGATCTTTCCCCCGCCATTTTGCGACATACCGCTGCCAATGCCCGCCTGGCAGGGTTTGGTCACGTCGAAACCCTGGTCAAAGACGGTGAAGCTCTGGCCGAAATCAAGGCCACGCCATTTGATGCGGTTATTTCCCGCGTCGGGCTGATCTATTTTCCGGACCAGCACAAGGCGCTCACCGGTATGCGGGATCAGTTGCGCGAAGGTGGACGGGTCGGCGCCATCACCTATGCAAGCGCCGCCCTGAATGGGTTTTTCGCTATCCCCGTGGGCATCATTCGTCGCCGTGCCGCACTGCCAGCGCCGCTTCCCGGGCAGCCAGGGCCCTTCAGCCTGGGTGATCCGGATGTACTGGCGAAGCGGCTGTCAGATGCCGGGTTCAAAGATGTCCGCATCGAGCGTGTCATTGCCCCGGTTCGCCTGGACTCCGCCCTCGATTGCCTTCAGTTTGAGCAAGAGTCATTTGGTGCCCTGCATCAGATGCTTGCTGGACTGTCGGAACCCGAAAAAGACGACGCCTGGGCCGAGATCGAAGAGGCCCTGGGTCAGTTTGAGCACGACGGCCGGTTCGAAGGCCCCTGTGAGATGCTCGTTGCATCGGCCACTAAATAGCATCCACACCATCGAGCCCGAGTCATCACCGGTTGATTTTTCAAAAGGAGAAATACCATGCCCAAAGTCGCTGTAGTTCAGGAACCTCCGGTCTATCTGAATCTGGGCAAATCGATGGACCGAGCGGTCGACCTGATTGCCAGTGCTGCGCGCAAGGGGTGTGAGCTGATTGTGTTTCCAGAAGCCTGGCTGGCGGGTTACCCCACCTTCGTCTGGCGCCTTGCGCCGGGCAGCGGAATGGGAAAAACCGATGCGCTGTATGCGCGTTTGCTCGCCAACTCGGTGGACCGCAGCAAAGAGGGGCTCAGACCCTTGCAGGAGGCCGCAAAAGAGCATGGCGTTGTCGTTGTGCTGGGCTATCAGGAGGTGGACGGCTCGGCAAGCGGCAGCACGATCTTCAACAGCTGCGCAATCATTGATGCGGACGGGCGACTGGCCAACAACCATCGCAAGTTGATGCCCACCAACGCGGAAAGGATGGTCTGGGGTTTTGGCGACGGTTCCGGCCTGAACGTCGTTGACACCGCAGTGGGCAGGATCGGCACGCTGATTTGCTGGGAAAACTACATGCCGCTGGCGCGCTACGCGCTGTATGCCCAGAACATCGAAATCTATGTGGCCCCAACCTGGGACAGCGGTGCCACGTGGCAGGCGACCCTGCAGCACATCGCGCGCGAAGGTGGCTGCTGGGTCATCGGATGTGCAACGTCGCTGCAAGCCTCTGACATCCCGGACGACGTTCCCTACCGGGATGAGCTGTTCCCGAACAAGGACGAATGGGTGAACCCTGGCGATGCGGTGGTTTACAAGCCCTTTGGCGGCATGGTGGCCGGCCCCATGCACCAAGAGAAAGGGCTTCTCATTGCCGAGCTGGACATCGCCGCTGTTCAGGCGTCACGCCGGAAGTTCGATGCGTGCGGGCATTACGCCCGACCCGATGTCTTCAAACTGCAGGTGAATCGGACCGCGATGCGGGCGGTTGATTTCATGGATTTAATGGGAAGCTGACCTTCGTTGTATCTTGGCTTTGCAGTTCGCGATATTGCGCCCGTCTTTGCCAGGGTTCTACCCATTTGTACTTACGCGCGCCGCTCTTTGCGTCCAAGACCCTCAGCGATGAACGTAACGACTAGCGTGTTCAGTGACACGCCCTCCGCCTTCGCACGCGTAGCCAGGCGCGCGTGTACCGTCTTGGGTACCCGGGCGACGAACTTTCCGGATGCAACGCCACCGCTGTTCGGTGCAGGAACAGCCAGCTCTTTGGCCTTGAGTGCGGCAATCGTGGCCTTCAAAGCGTCCTTCCCATTCGTGAGCGCTTCTTCGACGGTTTCGCCATCGGAGAGGCAGTCCGAAAAATCAGGATAAGAGATCAGAAAGCCGCCGCCTTCCTCAGCCGAAAGCGGGCGAATTTCAAACGGGTAGTCGATGCGCTTGGCCATGATTCATGCTCCTTCAACGAGTTCCAGAAACTTCCTGATGTAGATCGGTTTGATGGGACGCCGTGCAGGAACGGGAAGCGTCCTGCCGTCGGTGCGAACGAACACGCAATGACTCGTTCCATCGTGCCGCCAGTCGATCCCCTGCTGACGGGCGACCGTTTGAAGCTGCGCAAGCTGCCAATCGAGCGGGTTGTTGCGCATGGCGATCAACAGTTTTGCAGCCGTATTCATCGTGCGTATGATACTGCGGGCAACATCACGTTGCAAGCTGACGCTGAAGAGTGGGTATGCGGCAAGGCGATGCCGTTGCTGTCGATCAGTGGCGCCCAGGTGTGCCTGCGCTGTGCGGCCATCAGTTGCGGAAAGCGTCGCGCCAGCGCGAGCAAGCCTGCGATGGCCGTCTGCGCCACCACGGCCGCATTAGTGCCTGATGAGGTGGTGATGGCAACGCCACGTGCCTGCAGGTCGCCATACACCGGCCGGTCGGCGCCGGCTGAATGAATGTGTACCCAGCGCAGGCTGGGCGCATGGCGCAGTGTGTCGTAACAAGCCTGCAGCGCGGGGGCCAATTCGTGTTTGGTGGCGCGGCCGGTCACATCGCGCGAGAGGAAGTCGATGTCGGCGTCGGTTATCGCGTCGGCTATGGGCAATGTGGCGAGTGCGTTGATCGACAGCAGCTGGAATGGCCGCGGGCCGAGCGCGGCGGCAATGCGCGGACCCAGGCAGTCGCGCGCCGCATCAGACAGCAGGATTCGCAGCGGCGCGGACATCAGTGGATTGAAGGCCTCAGTTACTCAACCGTCGCGCCCGACTCGCGCACCAGCGCGCGCCATTTCTCGAATTCTTTTTGCGTGAACTGCCCGAGCATGGCGGGTGTGCCGCCGACGGGGTTTGCGCCTTCGCGAATCAACTGCGCCTGCATGGCGGGCGCTGCGATGATTTCATTGACGGCTTGGTTCAGTGTGGCAATCACTGCGTCTGGCGTGTCCTTGGGCGCATACACACCCATCCATGACCCGGCCTGAAAACCCGGGAAGCCGCGCTCGGCCACCGTCGGAATGTCGGGCAGCGAACGCGAACGCATGGCGCTGGTGACGGCAATGGCACGCAGGCGGCCGGCCTGGATGTGCTGGATCACTGACGGAATGTTGGCGAACATGAACTGCAGCCGACCGGACAGCAAATCGTTGAGCGCATCGACGCCTTTGTAGGGTACGTGGGTGGCGTCAAACCCGGCCCGCCGGGCCAGCATGAAACCCGACAGGTGCGACGACGTGCCGATGCCGGTGGAGCCGTAGTTGAGCTGGCCCGGGTTGCCTTTGGCATATATCGTGAAGTCATCCAGCGACGCAGCTGGCACTAACGGATTGACCACCAGCACATTGGGCACGTCGGCAATCATCACGACGGGCACCAGGTCGGTTAGCGGGTTGTAGGGCAGCTTTTTGTAGAGAGTGGGGTTGACCGTCATCGGGCCGACGGTGTTGACGATCAGCGTGTAGCCATCGGGCGGTGCCCGAACGACAAATTCCGTGCCGATGTTGCCGCCGCTGCCGGGCTTGTTGTCAATGACGAAGGACTGCTTGAGCTTGTCGGCCAGTTGCTGGCCGACGCTGCGCGCAATCGTGTCGGTGGTGCCGCCTGCGGTAAAGGCGACCACCACGCGCACGGATTTGGTGGGGTAGGCGGCGATTGGCGCCTGCGCGTGAGCACTTAAGGCCAGAAGCAGCGCTGCGGCCAGCGCGGCGCAGGACCTGAGGCGCGCGCCCGACCGGCACGGGTTCGGTGTTGAGTGCATATTCGCCTCTGTTATCTTTTGCGTTTTACGTGCGGTAGCTGGGGTCGAACGGGCAAGTTTGCGCAGCAGCACCGGACACTCCATCAGACGATACGGGCCGCGTGTGCCGGGCTGGTACAGGGCTGATAGTTAGGCCAGCTTTCTTCCAGCACCGGTTGCGCCACAATCACCACCGGCACCGGGCATAGCCGCCCGCAGTGCGCGGCAGGCGAGTTCGAGCCGGTAAATCCAGTCGTAGTGCCGATGGGCGTCTGCAGTCAGGCCCGCTGTTAATGCTGTTATTGCTGGCAATGACGCGTTGGCGCCCGGTGCAAGGGGCTGTCGAACCGTGGCTTCAGGGTTCCGACGACTCGCCGGTGGCCTCTGCCAGCGCGGCTTTGGTCTGCGCCAGTTCGCGCTCGAGTTCGGCACGCTCGCTTATTTCCTGCTCCAGCGCCTGATTGACTTCGGCCAGGTCGTCGGCAGACTCCTGCAGCCTCTCTTCGATGGCGTCGCTCTTTTCAAGCGCCTGCGCCAATTCGCCCGTTTGCACATGATCGGGGATTTCCTGCTTGAGCACCGCGTTGATCACCACCAGCTCCTGCGCGGATTGCTCAACACTTTCCTTGACGGCCTCATTTTTTTCGAGCGCTCGGTCAAGTGCCGTGTCGGCAGCAAGGCTTGAAGTGTCGGGCTGAGACAGGTACATCGTTTTGGCAATTAAAGTTGATTGAGACATAAGGGGCTGGCTCCGGCCGAGGCTGACTGCGCCGGTAGAGTAAAAGCATCAATATACCCGCTGGCCAGCGATAAGCGGACTTAATGTCACCCCCGCCAGAGGGGTTGTTACCCGTCTTTACATCGCTTGCCACAGGCGCAATTTTTTGACGTGTTTCGGGGAAAGATGAGGTCCGCGTCACCGAGACGATGCAGACGGTTTCTTGCCCGGCGGGGGTGCTGGTTTGGTGCCGAAGATACTGCCCAGCGCGGCTCCCACACGGGCACCGATGGCGGTGCCGATGCCCGGCAACACGGCGGTTCCCACGGCGGCGCCAGCGATGGCTGCAGCCGGCACGCTGACTTTCATGGCACTCACCGGGCCGCTGATCGTCAAAGGCACGCCCACAACACCCGACACCAGATCGACCGCCACTTCGGCCTCAATGGTCTGATTGGCAAGCCGGCCCTTGCCGGTTGCCGTCAGCGCGCCCGAGCTGGCTTTGACGTTGCTGAAATCAAGCACGATGCCCTGGGCCGTGTTCTGCGTGTCGAGCTGCAAAGTCAGCGAATCGAGTGGTGTCTGGCCGGCGTGTTCGCTCCCGGCGCTGCGCACGGCTTTTTCAAGGTCAAACCGCAGCAGCCGCGCACGGTTGACGCGGAGCAGGGACTGGGTGTGCAGCGACTGCACCAGTTCGCCCGCCGTGTCGCCGTCAGCCGACAAAGTGGTCACACCCGAGGCTTTGCCGGCCAGCACGGCGCGGCGATTGAAGGCGATCACCGCATTGGCGGCGTCTATGCCTTCGGGCTTCAAGGTGCCGTCCAGATGCAGGCGCCCGTTGGCTCTGGTTTGAAGCCTTACTTCGCCGTTCGCCGTGCCGCCGGCCAGTTGGATGCGGGTAGCCCAGCGGTCTTCCTGGCCCTCGCGGGTGATGCTCAGGTCGGCGACAGGCACGACACCCGGGCGCCTCAGCTGGCCGGTGCGCGGGCGCCAACCTGCATCGAAATCGACTTCGCCTTCGTAGACCAGCGCCAGACCGCGCCTGGTGAGCCAGGTCACATCGCGAAACTCAAAGCGCGCCAAAGGCAGTTCGTCAACGGACAACAGCTGTGCTCGCGGTGCGGGGTCAGCACCAGCCGTTTTTGCCAGCGCGCGCAGCGACAGTTGCGGCACGGTGGCGCCTGCTAGCAGTACGCGGCCAAGCTTGACGCGCCGCTGCAAAAGCGCGCCGAGCTCGAAATACAGCGTCACCTGTTTCAGCTCAATCGGGCGGCTTTGCTCCGTCACCACGTTTTGCAGCACCACTCTGGGCACTGGCAGCACCCGCCAGTGCAACGCACCGACCGACACCGGCACGCCGCTGGCTTCGGTAAGTTTGGCGGCTGCACGCCTGGCCAGTTCTTCGTCTTCTGGAATCAGGCTCAAGCCGAACAGACCCAGCAATACCACCGCGACCACGACAATGCCCAGGCCAGCCAGCCACTTCCGGGTACGCGTCATGGGTAGTCTGCTTTCATCAGCGGCAATCGTTCAAAAGCTGCATGCTACGGTGGCGCGACGGCCTGGCGCACGCGACAAATGACCCTGCTGGTGTAGGCCACAACCGCCCTGCAGCGCCAACCTACTTCTCACTCGAAAAATTCTCAGTTAAAAAAAGCGGACTGTATGCGTATCTGGAAACAAGAGATTTCTGTCGAACGGCTCAATGCCAGCAACGCCCATGGCGCGGTGTCGCACCTGGGCATCGAATTTCTGGAAGTCGGCGACGACTTCATTCGCGCCCGCGTGCCGGTGGACAGCCGCACCGTGCAGCCCTACGGCCTGCTGCATGGCGGCGTGTCGGTGGTGCTGGCTGAAACGCTGGGTTCGTGCGGCGCAGCGTTCAGCGTGCCCGAAGGCCACCGCGCCGTCGGGCTGGAGATCAATGCCAACCACCTCAAAGGCACCAGCCAGGGCTGGGTGACCGGATGCGCCCGGCCCTTGCATCGCGGCCGAAGCACGCAGGTCTGGCAGATTGAGCTGCGCAACGATGCCGGTGAGCTGACCTGCATGTCGCGCATCACGATGGCGATGCTGCAGCCGCGTTGACGGGGCTTGCGCTGAGCTTGGCCCGTCCTGAGCCTGTAGAAGAATCGAAGCCTGCTCGTACTGTCACGACCCTTCGACAAGCTCAGGGCGAACGGAACGGTAGCTTTTCACTAAACAGAATTGCCTCTAGCCCACGTATTAGTTGCGTAAACAGCTATTAATTTAGTAGCGTTTTGCGACCGGGGAGACTTGACTCGAACGCCCTGCCCAGCGCTTTGGCTGCGGTGCCCGATCAGAAGTTGACGTTGCCCCGCCCTTTGAGCCCCAGGATGTCGCGTGCCTCATCGGGCGTAGCCACTTCCAGGCTCAGTGCCTCGATCATGGCGCGCGCGCGTCGCACCTGGTCGGCATTGGATTTGGCCAGCTGGCCGGGGCCGTCCCACAGGGAGTCTTCCAGCCCGACGCGCACATTGCCGCCCAGCGCCAGCGATTGCGCGGCAATCGGCATCTGGCTGCGGCCCGCGCCAAGCACCGACCAGACATAGTCGTCGCCGAACAGGCGGTCGGCGGTGCGCTTCATGTGCGCCACGTCTTCGGGATGCGGGCCAATGCCGCCTAGCAACCCAAACACCGACTGGATCAAAAAGGGCGGCTTGATCAGGCCACGCTCAATGAAGTGCGCAGCGGTGTAAAGATGCCCGATGTCGTAGCACTCGATTTCAAAGCGGGTGCCGTTGTTGGCACAGCTTTCCAGAATGTGGGCGATGTCCTTGAAGGTGTTTCTGAAAACGCGGTCGTCGCTGCCCGCCAGATAGGGGCGCTCCCAGTCGTGTTTGAATTCCTTGAAGCGATCCAGCATGCCGTAGAGACCGAAGTTCATTGAGCCCATGTTGAGCGACGCGACCTCGGGCTTGAAGGTGTGCACCGGCACCAGGCGCTCGGCCACCAGCATGGTGGGCGCGCCGCCGGTGGTGATGTTGATCACGACATCGGACGCGGCCTTGATGTGCGGCAAAAAGGCTTTGAACAGCTCGGGGTCTTGCGACGGCGAGCCATCCTCCGGCTTGCGTGCGTGCAGGTGAACGATGGCAGCGCCTGCTTCGGCCGCGCCAATCGCGGCGGCGGCAATCTCTTGCCCGCTGACGGGCAAATAAGGCGACATCGAGGGCGTGTGAATGGCGCCGGTGACGGCGCAGGTGATGATGACTTTTCTTGATTTTTTCATGGGATTCTCTGGTGTAAGGTTGAAAGGAAAGATCGCTGCGGCCTTGTCAGTCGGGCTGCGCACGCTGATGCGCCACCAGCGCCATCAGCCGGTTGTCGCGCCATCGCGCGCGTTCGGCCAGCTGGTCTTCGGACAGCACCTGACGGCGCTCGGCTTCAATTTTTTCCAGCAGCTCGCTGTTCCAATCATTGGGCAACTGCGTGCGGGCTACTTCGCGGTAGGTTGGACCGTACCGCTGCGCGTAATCGAGCACCCCTTTGGGCGCATTGAGGTCAATGGTTTCAAACGGCCCCATGAAGGACCAGCGCAGACCCAGACCGTCTTTCAGCACCTTGTCGAGGTCTTCGACCGAGGCATAACCATCGGCATAAAGAT
>JANPFZ010000285.1:0-4561 GCA_031423655.1 Polaromonas sp. | reverse complement strand
TTGTCCCCCAGGATTTTGCCGTTGACGGCATCTAACGCCGCAAGATCGGCGTAGCGGGCTGACCAAGCGAGGCGCTGCGGGTTGCCGCCGACGGGCACCAGCATTTCAAGCTCAACGTGGTAGGTGCTTTTCATGTGGGCGGCAATTTCCTTGCCAAAGGCGATAGCTGCAGCTGTTTTTCCGGGCGTGATGGACGCCACTCGATTAAACGTAATCATTGTTGTTCTCCCTCCGCCCAAGGAGTGGCGGTCCCTCTGTCACGACACGCGACAACCGCAGTCTGCGCCTGGGGCGGGTAAACGCTTTGAGTGCTTTCCCGACTGCTCATACGTTCACCTAAACTGAACGCCTTACAGCAGTGCCCGATTCACGGCTACGCGGCGGTCAACCCTGAATTTATATCAATACTCGTTTATATAATCCCCTGGCAAGACAGCACGAATCCCATGCCGCATCAAACCTTCAAATCCCCTTTCAACATTCTTATCCTGGGCGCGTCTTACGGCTCGCTTCTGGCCATCAAATTTCTTGCCGCGGGGCACCACGTCACGATGACCTGCCGCACGGCGACGGCTGCCTTGATCAACGCCGATGGCATTCGCGTACGGCTGCCGATCAAGGGGCGCAAAGACCTGGGCGCCAGCGGTCTGCTTGAGATGGGGTCGCGAACTTTGCCGGGCCAGCTCCAGGCCAGCACACCGCAGGGGATGGGCGACCTGTCGCGGTTTGATCTGGTGGTGCTGGCGATGCAGGAGCCGCAATACCGGCAAGACGGCATCCGGGAGCTGATGGCCCGCATCGCCCAGACGGGTCTGCCCTGCATGCCGATCATGAACATGCCCCCGCTGCCCTACCTGGTGCGACTGCAGCAGCACAACGCGCAGCTCGATGTGTCGGCTTGCAGTGCGGCCTACGCTGACCCCAGTGTCTGGCAAGACTTCAACCCCGCGCTGATGACGCTCTCCAGCCCGGATCCGCAGGCGTTCCGCCCGGTCGATGAGCCGGTCAATGTGCTGCAGGTGGCGCTGCCGACCAACTTCAAGGTGGCGCGTTTTGCGTCCGATGTACACACGCAGATGCTGCATCAGCTGGAGTCGGATATTGAGGCGATCCGGCTGGACGTCAATAACGAGGCGGTCGAGCTTCCGGTCAAGCTCAAGGTATTTGATTCGCTGTTTGTGCCGCTGGCCAAGTGGAGCATGCTGATGACCGGCAACTACCGCTGCATTCAGGCCGACACGGTGCGCCCGATCAAAGAGGCCGTGCTGGGCGACCGCGCCGCCTCGAAGGCGGTATATGACTGGGTGGCCGATGTCTGTGTGGCGCTGGGTGCGTCGCGTGAGGATCTGGTGAGCTTTGACAAATACGCGGCGGCGGCCGACGGCCTGACCAAGCCGTCGTCTGCGGCGCGGGCGGTGGCGGCGGGTGCCACGCACATTGAACGCGTTGACATCGTTGTCCAGACCCTGGCCGCGCAGCTGGGCATGCACAATGCCACCGTCGATGAGACGGTTCGGCTAGTCGATGCGTGGCTGGTCAAAAATAGAGCTGCGTAGGCGCTTTTTTCATTCCTCTCTTCTTTCTTTTTCTATTTTTGGAGTTTTGGTCATGAGCAAAGCGCTAGATGGCGTTCGTATTCTGGATTTCACGCATGTCCAGTCCGGTCCGACCTGTACCCAACTGCTGGCCTGGTTTGGCGCCGATGTCATCAAGCTCGAGAAGGCTGGTGAGGGCGACGCCACACGCGCCCAGCTGCGCGACGTTCCCGAGGCAGACAGTCTGTACTTCACCATGCTCAACCACAACAAGCGGTCGATCACGGTCAATACCAAAATGCCTTCGGGCAAGGCGGTGGTTGAAAAACTGATCCAGACTTGCGACGTGATGGTCGAGAATTTTGCCCCTGGCGCGCTCGACCGCATGGGTTTTACCTGGGAGCGCGTGCAAGAACTCAACCCCCGCATGATTCTGGCCAGCATCAAGGGCTTTGGCCCCGGCCCCTATGAAGACTGCAAGGTGTATGAAAACGTGGCGCAGTGTGCGGGCGGCTCCGCGTCAACCACCGGTTTTGACGATGGCCCGCCGATGGTGACGGGCGCACAAATTGGCGACAGCGGCTCTGGTCTGCATCTGGCGCTGGGCATTGTGGCGGCGCTGTTTCAGCGCAACACCACCGGCAAGGGGCAGCGCGTCTCGGTGGCGATGCAGGATGGGGTGCTCAATTTATGCCGCGTCAAGCTGCGTGACCAGCAGCGCCTGGAGCGCCGGGGCGTGATGGAAGAGTACCCGCAGTACCCCGACAGTGAATTTGGCGACGCAGTGCCTAGAGCCGGCAATGCCAGCGGCGGCGGGCAGCCCGGCTGGATATTGAAATGCAAGGGCTGGGAAACCGACCCCAATGCCTATCTTTATTTCATCACGCAAGCCCCCGCCTGGGGCGCGATTTGCGACGTGATCGGCAAGCCGAACTGGAAAACTGACGAGGCCTATGCCACACCCAAAGCGCGGCTGCTGCACCTCAAACACATCTTCGAGGTGATTGAACAATGGACCATGAGCATGACCAAGTTCGAGGCCATGGACATACTGAACAAGTACGACATCCCGTGCGGCCCGATCTTGTCGATGAAGGAAATCGCCGCCGATCAATCGCTTTTTGAGACCGGCACGCTGGTCGAGGTGGACCACCCGGTACGCGGCAAATACGTGACGGTCGGCAACCCGATCAAGCTGTCAGACAGCGCCACCGACGTGACCCGCTCGCCCCTGCTCGGTGAACACACCGACGAAGTGCTGGCGCAGCTGGGCTACAGCACGGACGACATCGCCGGCTTGCGTGCCGAGCGCGTGATCTGATTGCGCGGCGGATTCGGGAACACGCACCCGCGCGTCACGCACACCACGCCAGGTACTCCCGATAGCGTCGACGCGCTGAAAGCGCTCTGCAGTCGCTATGAATGTAATAGCTGCTAGCGCATATAAAACGTAGGCTGCAGGCCTTAAATGCTTGAGAAACAGCGAATAGAGGCGCCGCTGGTCCGGTGCCACGTGCGCCCGCCTTCTGCCCGAGTTACTCAGGGCGCCAGACGCGCGGCCAGCGCCAGCATCGAGCGGTCACTGCCGGCCGGCCCCAGCAGCGACAGGCCCAGCGGTGCGTCGTCACGTGTAGCCAGCGGCATGCTTAACTGCGGAAAGCCTGCATGCCCGGCGATGCACAGCATGCGGATGGCGCGGTTGCGGTAGTCTTCCAGGCTGCTTTCGGCCGCACTGCGCAGCGGCGCAATATCGGGCATGGTCGGCATCAACAGCACGCCATCCGTGCCCAGCAGTGCGGCCAGTTGCGCACGAAAGGCGCTGCGAAAAACGCGTGCGGTGCGGACCTGCTCGTCAGTCACCTGACGCGACCAGGCAAAGCGCTCGGCCACGCCGGGGCCGAGCGGCGGTGCGTAGCGTTCGATCAACGGGCCATCGGTCAGCCAGGCTTCGCGCGACTGCAAATAGCGGAAATTCCAGTACATCGCGTCCCACGACTCCAGCACCGTGCGCACCGGTGCGGCCTGGCCCAGCACCGATTGCACGCGCTGCACCGCGTTGTCCAGCGCGTCGCGGGCGGGCGGCTCCATCATGGCCCACACATCGTCGGGCCACAGAAGGCGCACCTTCGCGGGTAGCGGCGCGGCATCAGCGCCCAGCAGCACGTCGCCCACACGTACAAAAGTGGCCGCGTCGCGCGCAAACCAGCCGCAGGTGTCATAGCTGGGCGCCAGGTTGAGCGCGCCTTCAAGGCTGACGCGCCCCTGCGTGGGCCGCAAGCCATACAGACCGCAGTGATTGGCCGGCGCGCGCACCGAGCCGCCGGTGTCGGTGCCGAGCGCAAAGTCGCACAGGCTGGATGACACGGCAGACGCCGAGCCCGACGAGGAGCCGCCGGTGATGCGGTCGGGTGCTGCGCCGTTCCTCGGCGCGCCGAAATGCGCGTTGTTGCCGTTCATGGAAAACGCAAATTCATCAGTGACTGTTTTGCCGGCAAACTGCGCGCCCGCATCCAGCAGCTTTTGCACCGTGGGGGCGGTACCTGTCTTGATGCCCGACATCGCCAGCACGATCGGACTGCCTCCACCTGTGGGGTAGCCCGCGACATCGAACAGATCCTTGACGCCGAAGCAAAGGTCTGCGAGCGGCCCGGTCGGCGCACTGGCCACCGGCGCATCGGGGTAGGGAACGAAGGCGTGGGCGGGGTCGTGCAGCGGCATCAGTCAAACCGTTCAGAAAAATTGAAAAACAAACCATTGAAAGCCTGGACAGGTTCCTGGGAGCTCAGGCAGATCTTGCCTGACCCGGCAGTTTGCTGCGCCGATTCAGCCCTTGCGATTTCGGCTTTTCGCCGCATGTCCATGTTTATGTCTATGTCCATTATTCCTCTTTCCGTACTCGATCTTTCGCCGATTCTTGAAGGCGGTACCGCTGCGCAGTCGTTTCGCAACTCGCTCAATCTGGCGCAGCACGCCGAGCGCTGGGGCTACCACCGCTTCTGGCTGGCCGAGCACCACGGCATGCCTGG
>JANPFZ010000284.1:0-11258 GCA_031423655.1 Polaromonas sp. | reverse complement strand
GAAATCGGCGCGACTTGATATAGCCGTGTTTCGCGGAACTTGCGTTCCACGTCGTATTCGTTGGCAAAACCAAAGCCGCCGTGAAACTGGATACAGGCATTCGCCGCTTCCCAGCTGGCTTTGGCGGCGAGTAGTTTGGCCATGTTCGCTTCGGCACCGCAGGGCTGGCCGGCGTCGAACAGCGCGCAGGCCTTGTAGCGCATCAGGTTGGCGGCCTCGACTTCGATATACGCCTCGGCAATCGGAAACTGCACACCCTGGTTTTGGCCGATGGGTCGGCCGAATACGACGCGCTCGCTGACGTATTTGGTCACCCGGTCTAAAAACCAGTAGCCGTCACCGATGCATTCGGCAGCAATTAGCGTGCGCTCGGCATTCAACCCGTCGAGGATGTATTTAAAGCCCTTGCCTTCTTCACCGATGAGGTTTTCTTCCGGGATTTCGAGGTTCTCGAAAAACAGCTCATTGGTTTCGTGGTTCACCATGTTGGCAATTGGCCGCACCGTCATGCCTGTCTTTTCGGCCTGGCGCAGATCGACCATGAAGATTGACATGCCCTCGGTTTTCTTTTTCACGTCGGCCAGTGGTGTGGTGCGCGCCAGCAAAATCATCCAGTCGGAATGCTGTACGCGGGAGATCCACACCTTTTGCCCGTTGATGACGTAACGGTCGCCCTTTTTCACGGCAGTCGTCTTGATTTTTGTCGTGTCGGTGCCGGTGCTGGGCTCGGTCACGCCCATCGATTGCAAGCGCCATTCGCCGCTGGCGATTTTGGGCAGGTACAGCTCTTTTTGCGCCGTGGACCCATGGCGCAGCAGCGTGCCCATGTTGTACATCTGGCCGTGGCAGGCGCCCGAGTTGCCGCCGGAGCGGTTGATCTCTTCCATGATCACCGACGCTTCCGCAAGACCCAGACCCGAGCCGCCGTACTCGCCCGGGATCAGCGCCGCCAGCCAGCCGGCTTTCGTCAGCGCGTCAACGAAAGCCTCGGGATAGCCGCGCTGCTCGTCAATCTTGCGGTGATATTCATCAGGAAATTGTGTACATAGCGCGCGCACGGCGTCGCGGATGTCCTGGTACTGGTCGGGGGCAGTTTTAATCATGTGACGGATTTTGAATTTAATCGACGGATGCGCCGGAAGTCTTGACGATACGCGCCCATTTAGCAATGTCGTCATTGAGCAGGGCGGTGAATTGCTCGGGTGTGACGGGCTTGTCGAAGGTGCCGGCCAGCTCGACGCCCTGCTGCTCGAGCTTGTCGCGCAGGTCTTTGGCAGCCAGCGCTTTAGCCATGCCATCGTACAAGCGCGCCAGCACATCGGGCGGCACACCCGCGGGGGCGAACAAACCAATCCACAGCGTGCCGTTAAAGCCCGGCACAGTTTCAGCCACGGTGGGCACGTCAGGCAATACGGGCGAGCGCGCCGCACCGCTGACGGCAATCGCGCGCAGCTTGCCAGCCTTGATGTGGGCCAGCGACGACGGCAGGCTGGCAAACAGCATCGGCAGCTGACCGCCCAGCACGTCATTGAGCGCGGGCGCCACACCCTTATAGGGCACATGTTGAAGACTGATGCCAGCCATGCTGTTGAGCATTTCGCCCAGCAGGTGGTTCAGCGTGCCGTTGCCGGCCGATGCGTACTGGTATTCGCCCGGTTTGGCTTTGGCCAGTGCGACCAGCTCCGCCACCGATTTGGCGGGAAACGATGGGTTCACCAGCAGCACATTGGGCACCGCGCCGATCAGGCTGATGGGCTTGAACTCTTTCACCGGATCGAAGCCGGCGTTTTTGTACAGCGCCGGGTTGATGGCCTGGCTGCTGCTGATCGTCATCAGCAAGGTGTAGCCGTCTTTGGCTGCCTTGGCCGCAAGCTGGGTGCCGATATTACCGCCCGCACCGGGCCGGTTGTCGACCACCGCCGACGTCCCCAACACTTCACCAAGTTTCTGGCTGACGAGCCGGCCGACGATATCGTTCGTGCCGCCGGCTGCCTGCGGCACGATCATCACGATGGGACGGCTGGGATAAGCGGTTTGGGCGAGCGTCAGCAAAGGCACCGCGAACAGAGTGATCAGCAGCAGGCTGCGTGGCCAGAGGTGAATCGTAATGAACATCAGCTGTCTCCTTGTGGTGTACATGTTCGCCTGTACCGCGCCCTGCCGCAATCACGCATTTTAAATCCAGGGCTTTTAATAATCTGAAGGATGGGCCGCCACTGGTCTACCCTGCTTCTCGCGAACCACCCAAAGATCAACATCGACCGTCAGGAAAAGCCAAACGCTGAAATTGCCCACGGCTCCAGGTCAGCAAGGGCATTGCCTTGATCGAATTGACCGATGCAGGGAGCGTGCGAAAGCGTTGCATCCTGGTGTGCTACCCGGCGGCGCCAACTCAGGCCGACTCAATTACGCAGTTTTTGTTCGCGAGTCACCATGCCAAGCTCGACATACTTGCTGCCATGGTTCTGATTGGGGCCGTAGGTCACGGAAAATCCGCCTGTGTCGTAGCTGCCCAGGGATGCAAGTGAAGCCAGCAGCGCCTTGGGGTCACCGGCTTTTTTGCTGCGGCGCATGGCTTCGGTCAATACTTTGGCGCCTATGCAGGCTTCAAGATGAGCACTGTTCATGGCCTGGGTCACGCCGGCGTCTTTCAGCGCCCTGCCGCACTCCTGCACAACCGGCAGCGACAGACTGGGGTTGGGAACGACCTGGGCAATCGACACGCCGGCCCCGGCTGTACCGGCTGCCTCAATGTATTGCTGTGCGCCGATGAACGACAGGCTTGACATGGGTATAAAGCCGCCCATCTCGACCAATTGCTTGCTGATGTAGGCAGCCGGCCCCGACAGTACGGTGTTGATGATCACATCGGGCTTGAGCTTCTGCAGTTCCCTGACCTGCGCAGCGTCCAGCTTGGCATTGCGCTGCAGCGCAAAGGCAGACGGCGTTTTTTCCTGTTTGGCCAGGTACTTGACCACCACGGCCAGATTCTGCTTGCCGACCTCGTCGTCGTAGTGAACAACCACCACGCGCTTCAAGCCCAGACCGGTCCAGAATGCGAGCATCTTTTCCAGCTCGTCACCATAAGATGCGCGCAGCGTGAACACGACAGGGCTCGGCCTGCGTACCGGATCAGCCCCTGAAAATGGTGCAAAAAACAAAACGCCGGCTTTTTCCGCTTGCGGCATCGCGTCAAGGCTGAGCGTGGCCGAGGCAAAGCCGAACAGCGCCGCAGCGCCATGAGTCTCGAGTAACTGCTGCGTATTGGTTCCAGCCAGTTTTCTGTCGTTCTTGTCGTCAAGCGTGACGAATTCAATCGGCAGACCGCCGACGCCACCTTTGGCATTGACTGCTTTGAAATAGGCGGCTGCACCATCGTGAATGTCGCGCCCGAAAGCGGCGTTGGCACCGCTCAACGGAGCCGACTGACCAACGACCCAGGCCTTTTGTGCCAGGCTTCCCCCGGCAAAGAAAAGGCAGGAAACACAGAGGAATGACGCGATTGTTTTTTGAGTGAAGGGCATATCGGCGGTCTTTGAGTAACTTATTTAACTAAATTGATAAATGGAAGATGCTAATTATTAAATTAACGCATTTAAAAGAATTTTAGTCAATTTACCAACGAGCGAAGTAAATCCATGGGGCTGCGTGTGGGCGCCGATCAGAAGCAGCGGACGTTTTCACACAAACCTGCGCAATCGCATTCCCCGCGCTACCCTCAAGAAAGATCGCGCTTGACGTCACGCCCTACTTGACCTCAGCGCCCAGTCCAGACTGGGCTTCGCTTGGCAACGAAGGCATCTACGCCTTCATGGAAGTCGCGGCTCCCGTAACACTGGCTGATCAGGTCTTCACCATCGGGAAGGTCCCGTAGCAGCAGGCGCTGCAGGCTTTCCTTGGTAACGTGTTGGGTGACGGGCGCCAGCGATGCGAGGCGCTCGCACAGGGCGGCGGCGGCGGCGTGCAGTTCAGCCGCATTACAAAGCTGCTGCAGATAGCCGCAAGCCAGTGCTTCTTCAGCGCTTAACAGCTCGGCCAGCAGCAGCATGCGCTTGACGCGCTGGACTCCGAAGGCGGCGCTCAGCCGCGCAAGGTTTGACATCGACAGGCAATTGCCAAGGGTTCTGGCAATCGGCACGCCGAAGCGCGAAGCCGGCGTGGCCATGCGGAAATCGCACGCGGTGGCAATGGCCAGACCGCCGCCAATCGTCCAGCCGCTGATCACGGCCACTGTGGGCATGGGCAAAGACTCGATCAGGCCAATGCCTTGGTCGATGGTGCGCTCGTAGGCCACGCCATCTTCACCACTGGTGAACGCCTGGAACTGCTCGATGTCAGTGCCCGCCACAAACGCCTCGCCACCTGCGCCCTGAAAGGTCGCGACTCGAACGCTGCTGTCGATGTGCAATCGTCTGCAGATGCTGCCAAGTTGTTCATACATCAGCCAGGTCATCGCGTTACGCGCCCGCGGTCGGTCAAACACGACCGACGCGACGCCGGCGTTAATGCTCAGGTGGACCTCGCCGGCACGCATGGGTTTGCTCACGCGATCACGCGCGCTGTCTTTCAAATCATCGGTCATGCTGAAAATGCGCCCTGTTCGTTAAGGCGCGCCTGCTCTTCGGCGCCTATGCCCAGCTCGGCCATCACTTCAGCCGTGTGCTCGCCCAGCAGTGGCGGATGGCGCCGCACCTGCTGCGGCGTGCCGGACAATTTCACAGGAAAACCGATGTTCGGCACCTTGCCTTCAATCGGGTGGTCAATCTCGATCCGCATCTGGCGCGCGCGGCCGTGCGCACCTTCAAAGGCCTCGGGATAAGTCAGGATCGGACCCGCCGGAATACCCGAAGCGAGCAGCAGCTCGACCCAGTCATCCTTCGGGCGCTGGCGGAAAGTGCGCTCAAGCTCCTCTTCCAGCGCGGCCCGGTTAGCCAGGCGCAGCGAGATCGTCCCGAAGCGGGCGTCGTCGAGTAACTCCTTGCGGTCCATGACGGTGCACAGCAGCTGCCACAACTTCTGGTTGTTGGCGCCCATCACAAAGTAGCCGTCAGACGCGGCCATGGCCTGGTAAGGCGCCGTCATTTTGTTCGAGGTGCCCAGCGGCTCGGGCTGCTTGCCCGTGCCCCAGTAGTCGCAAATGTCCCAGACCGAAAAAGCCATCGCCGCATCAAACAGCGCCGCGTCGATGTACTGACCCTCACCGCTGGTCTTGGCGCCAATGTAGGCCGACAGCGTGGCGTAGATGGCAAACAGCGCGCAGCCGATGTCGGCCACCGGCACGCCGGCCTTGACCGGTGGGCCGCCCGGGTAGCCCGTGACGCTCATCACACCCGACATGGCCTGCGCCATCAAATCGAAACCGGGGCGGTCGGCCCACGGCCCGGTTTGACCAAAGCCGGAGATGCTGGTGTAGACCAGACGCGGGTTCACCGCCTTGATGTCTTCGTAGCCCAGGCCGAGTCGCTTCATCGCGCCGGGCCGGTAGTTTTCGACCAGGATGTCAGCATCCTTGGCCAGCCGCAGCAGCAGCGTGCGCCCGGCTTCGGACTTGAGGTTGAGCACCACGCTGCGCTTGTTGCGGTTCATGTTCAAAAAGCCAAGGCTGTCAGGCCCTTTCATCTTGAACCCCATCGCGCCACGCGTCTGGTCGCCTGTACCCGGCGGCTCGATTTTGATCACGTCGGCACCCATGTCGGCCAGCAGCATGCAGGCAAAGGGGCCGGCCATCACCTGGCTGATGTCGAGTACGCGGACGCCGGCTAATGGCAAGGATCGGTTCATGATGTGGCTTTCGGTAAACGCGGGAACGGGTACTTCACCGCAGAGGCGCAGAGTCGTCGGGTCAGAGAAATTAAACAGGAGATAGGAGATTCAAATCGCTATTTTCTCTGCGGCCCTCTGCGTCCTCTGCGCCTCTGCGGTCAATGCCTCCGTGTTGAATGAATCTCTCTTGAATGTCCGGTCAAGCATCACCCTTGACGCCGCCGTCTTTGATGATCTTGGCCCACTTCACCTGCTCGGCCTGCATGAACTCGCCAAACTTTTCGGTAGAGCCTCCGCCGTCCTGCGCGCCAGAGGCTGCGAGCTTTTCCATCACGTCGGGCATCTGCATGACCTTGTTGACGTCCTCGCTCATACGCTTGGCCATGACCACGGGCATTTTGGCGGGGCCCACGAGGCCATACCAGGTGGTGGCCTCAAAGCCGGGGAAGCCCGACTCGGCCATCGTCGGCACGTCGGCGTAGGCGCTCACCCGGTTCTGGCGGGTCTGCGCAATGGCGATAGCTTTGCCGCTTCTGACATGCGGCGTGGCAGCCGTCATCGTGTCGAAGCTGTACTGGATGGTGCCGCCTATCAGATCGGTGAGCATCGGGCCCGAACCCTTGTAGGGCACGTGGATTGCCTTGACCTTGGCAGCCAGCATGAACATCTCGAGCGCCAGGTGCTGCGCACTGCCTGTGCCGGCCGAACCAAAACTGATCTGGCCGGGCTTGGCGCGGCACAACTCGACCAAGTCCTTCACGGTCTTGGCAGGCTGGCTGTCGTTGCAGATCAGCAGGTTGGGCGTAACGCCCACCAGCACGACAGGCTGGAAGTCCTTCGCCGGGTCGTAATTGACCTTCTGCAGGGCGGGCGTGATGGCCTGGCTGTTGATGTGCGCCATCAGCAGCGTGGTGCCGTCGCCGGGCTGCTTGGCCACGTAGTCGGCGGCGATGGTGCCCGAGGCGCCGGCCTTGTTCTCGACGATGACCTGCGTCTTCCACAGCTCCCCGAGCCTCTGCCCAATGACCCGCGCGAGGATGTCCGTGCCGCCACCGGGCGCAAAGCCCACCATGATGCGGATGGGTCCATTAGGCAAGGTCTGCGCGCTGAGCATGGGCACTGACAGGGTCGCGGCGGCTGCGGTGGTGGCGTTGATGAAGGTTCTGCGTTGCATGCTGTTGTCTCCGGTGATGAATAGATGAGAAAGACGCTGCGTACCCCTGCGACGCAGGCGTGAAATACAGTGAATCTGTTGCTGAAAAAAGCGGCGTGATAACAGCGCGGGATCAAGCCGCCTTGCGCTGTGGTACCACGGCCGCGTGACTCGAAAAATAGTCCATGGCCGCCTGCACGCCCGATCCCGCCAGCTTGACGCCCGCGAGTTTCAGCCCCATCTCGCAGCCGCAAAGTGCAGCCATCAAGGTGAGATCGTTGCTGTCGCCCAGGTGCCCGATGCGGAACATCTTGCCCTTGACTTTGCCGAGGCCGGTGCCGAGCGAGCAATCAAAGCGCTCGTAAATAATCTTGCGCACGGCATCGGCATCCACACCGCCCGGCGTCATCACGCCCGTCAGGATCGGTGAATACAAGGACGCATCTGCGCACTGGATCTGCAGGCCCCAGGTCTTGACGGCCGTACGCACGCCCGTCGCCCAGCGCTGGTGACGGGCAAACACGGTGTCCAGGCCATGCTCGAGCAGCATGTCGCAGGCTTCGCTCAGCGCATAAAGCAGGTTGGTGTTGGGCGTGGTCGGCCAGTAGCCGGTCTTGTTCATCTCGATGATGTCGTCCCAGGCCCAAAAGGCTTTGGGTAAGGCGGCTTTCTTGCTGGCCTCTATCGCCTTGCTTGAGACCGCGTTGAAGCTGATGCCGGGCGGCAACATCAAGCCTTTTTGCGAGCCGCTGATGCTGACGTCAACGCCCCACTCATCGTGGCGGTAGTCGGCCGAACCCAGGCCCGAAATAGTGTCAACCAGCAGCAAGGCGGGGTGTTTGGCTGCATCAATGGCCTGGCGAACGGCCGCAATGTTGCTGGTCACGCCGGTGGAGGTTTCGTTGTGTACCACGCAGACGGCCTTGATGCTGTGCTGGGTGTCACGCTTCAGGCGCTCCTCAATCAAATGCGCCTGCACGCCGTGGCGCCAAATTTCGTCGCCGGGGTAGGACATGACTTCGGCCTTCAAGCCAAGCCGCGTCGCCAGCTTCTGCCACAGCCACGCGAAGTGCCCGGTCTCGTACATCAGCACGTGGTCGCCGGCGCTCAGCGTGTTGACCAATGCCGCTTCCCAGGCACCCGTGCCCGATGCCGGGTAAATCATCACCGGCTGTTTCGTTTTGAAGATTTGTTTGATGTCGGCGAGCACCTTCAGGCCGAGCGCCGCAAATTCAGGACCCCGGTGATCGATGGTGGGCAAACTCATGGCCCGCAACACACGGTCTGGCACAGGCGATGGTCCTGGTATCTGCAGAAAATGGCGGCCGGTGGGGTGAAAGTCGAGCGTCAACATGGCTTATCTCTTGAATGGACTGAAAACGTATTTTTTGCATACAAAATTCATTTGTCAATAAGTACTGCCACCAGTTACGCCTTGGTTTATATTTAACGGCGCCATATTTTGCATACAAAGGTTAAAAATGACCGCAGACATCATTCCAATATTGCCCGTGGCGCGTGCCTCCCTGCATGAGCAGGCGGCTCATCGCCTGCGTGAGATGCTGGTGGAAGGCCGCATACCCCCCGGCGCCAAACTTAACGAACGCGAACTCAGCAAGGTGCTGAACGTGTCGCGCACGCCGCTGCGCGAAGCCATCAAGATGCTGGCCGCCGAAGGTCTGGTCGAGCTGCTGCCAAATCGTGGCGCCATTGCCGTGGAGCTGAGCGAAGAAGACGTGTTGAACACCTTTGAAGTCATGGCCGGGCTGGAAGCGCAGTCGGGCGAGCTGGCTGCGCAGCGAATTACCGATGCCGAACTGGGCGAGATCAAGGCGCTGCATTTCGAGATGCTGGCGGCCTACACCCGGCGCGATCTACCCGCGTATTACCGGCTCAACTCGGCGATTCATGGCGCGATCAACGCTGCAGCCAAAAACCCGGTGCTGACAGCCACCTATAACCAGGTCAACGCCCGGCTGCACGCACTGCGTTTTCGTTCCAACCAGGACGGCGAAAAATGGAAGAGCGCCGTGAAAGAGCACGAGCTGATGATCGATGCACTGAGCGCCCATGATGCGGTGGCCATGCGCGCCGTGCTGGCCGGTCATCTGGCGAACAAGCTCGATGTCGTGATTGAGCAGTTACGCTCCGCCGCGCAAGCCAATGCCTCTGGCAGCAACGCATGAACGCCCCTTTCCCCCTCCAAGTCAGGCGCGACGCCACTGGCCGGGCCTATGACGATATTTCCCGCGCCAGCAACGAGGTCGCGGGCCGGCTAGCCGCGCGGCTAGCCGGTGAAACCCAGGGCGAAGTGCTTTTCTCACCCGCGGACAGAGGCCGCTATGCGACGGACGCCTCCATCTACCAGGTGATACCGGTCGGCGTCTTCGTGCCGCGCAATACTGACGACGTCAAAACCGCGCTCGATATCTGCCGCGACCTGTCGGTGCCCATCGTGCCGCGCGGTGGCGGCACCAGCCAGTGCGGGCAAACCGTAGGCGCCGGGCTGGTGATTGACCATGCCAAACACATCCGCAACATCGTCAATGTCGATGTCGACAGTCGCACCGCCGAGGTCGAGCCCGGCATCGTGCTCGACCACCTGAATGCTGCGCTGAAAAAGCACGGCCTCTGGTACCCGGTTGACGTTTCGACCAGCGCACAGGCCACGCTGGGCGGCATGGCGGGTAACAACTCCTGCGGCAGCCGCAGCATTGCGTACGGCAACATGGTGCATAACGTGATCGGCGCGACCGCCTGGACATCCAACGGCAGCTTGCTGGAACTGGGGCGTTATGACGGCGCCACAGGCCGGGCGCGCGCGCTGGGCGACTACGTCAAACGCCTGTCGGACGAACTCAGGCCCGAGATCGAAGCCCACTGGCCCAAGGTGCTGCGCCGCGTGGCGGGCTACAACCTCGACATCTTCAATAACCAGAGCGAAAAACCGTATACCGCAGACGGCTCGGTCAATCTGGCGCAGCTGCTGGTCGGCAGCGAAGGCACGCTGGCGCTGACGAAATCACTCTCGCTGCGTTTGAGCGAACTGCCTCGCACCAAGGTGCTGGGCGTGGTGAATTTTCCGACCTTCTACCAGGCAATGGACTCGGCGCAGCACATCGTCAAGTTAGGCGATGGAACCCTGACCGCTGTCGAACTGGTCGACCGAACGATGATCGAGCTGTCGCTGCAAAACCCGGCGTTTGCACCCACGGTTCGCACTGCACTGATCGGCCAGCCTGACGCAATTTTGCTGGTCGAGTTTTCAGGCAACTCCAAAGCAGAACTGACGCCGAAGATCAGGCAACTGGTCGAGCTGATGGGTGAGCTGGGCCTGCCTGGCTCGGTGGTGGAAATGATTGACGACGTGCCACAAAAAAACCTGTGGGAAGTGCGCAAGGCCGGGCTCAACATCATGATGAGCCTCAAAGGTGACGGCAAGCCGGTCAGCTTTATTGAAGACTGCGCGGTACCGCTCGAACACCTGGCCGAATACACCAGCGCGCTGACTGAAGTGTTTCGCAAACACGGCAGCAAGGGCACCTGGTACGCGCATGCCTCCGTCGGCACGCTGCATGTGCGGCCGATTCTGGACATGCGGCGCGAAGGCGCGCAGAAGATGCGTGCCATTGCGGAAGAAGCGTCAGCTCTGGTGCGCCACTACAAGGGCGCCTACAGCGGCGAACATGGCGACGGTCTGTGCCGGGGCGAGTGGATCGGCTGGCAGTTCGGCCCCAAGATCAACGACGCGTTTGCGCAGATCAAAAATTACCTTGACCCTTTGAATCTGCTCAGCCCGCAGCGTATCGTCAATGCGCCAAAAATGGACGACACGCGGCTGATGCGTTTTCCGCCGGGCTACAAAGTCATACCCATCAAGACCGCACTCGACTGGAGCGCATGGAACGTACAAAACGACCCGTTGACCGAACAAACCAGCGCACCGGGCAGCGGTGGCGATGCCGCCCAGGGCTTTGCGAAGGCCGTGGAGATGTGCAACAACAACGGCCACTGCCGCAAATTTGACGCGGGCACGATGTGCCCCAGCTACCGCGTGACGCGCGACGAAAAGCATTTGACGCGGGGCCGTGCCAACACGCTGCGGCTGGCGCTGTCGGGGCAGTTAAGCCCTGCCCCCTCGGGGGGCGGGGTTGGGGGTGGGGGCAGCAACGTGCTGCAAATGCAGCCGCAGCTTGCACGCGGCGCAGAAGACGCTTTGACAAGCGAAGCGGTCAAAGAGGCTTTTGAGCTGTGTGTAAGCTGTAAAGGCTGCAAACGCGACTGCCCCACCGGTGTCGACATGGCAAAAATGAAGGTGGAGTTTCTTCACCACTACAAAGCA
>JANPFZ010000283.1:0-9487 GCA_031423655.1 Polaromonas sp. | reverse complement strand
GCCCCCTCGGGGGGCAGGGAATTACACGAAGTGAATGACCGTGGGGGCACTATTTCAAGGCCTTGTAGCGCATGCGTTTAGGTTTCGCGCCCTCTTCGCCCAAACGCTTCTTCTTGTCAGCCTCATATTCCTGATAGTTGCCGTCAAAGAAGCTCCACTGGCTGTCGCCTTCGGCGGCCAGGATGTGCGTCGCGATGCGGTCCAGAAACCAGCGGTCGTGGCTGATGACCATCACCGAGCCGGCAAATTCGAGCAGCGCATCTTCCAGCGCGCGAAGCGTTTCCACATCCAGATCGTTCGACGGTTCGTCAAGCATCAGCACGTTGCCGCCAGCAATCAGCGTCTTGGCGAGGTGCAAACGCCCGCGCTCGCCGCCGGACAAGGTGCCGACCCGTTTTTGCTGGTCGCCGCCGTTGAAGTTGAAGCGGCCTGCATAAGCCCGGCTCGGCATCTGGAACTTGCCGACGTTCAAAATATCCAGGCCACCCGAAATATCTTCCCAGACCGTTTTTTCATTGGCAAGGTCATCGCGGTTCTGGTCAACAAACGCCATGCGCACGGTCGAGCCCTTGACGACTTCACCGCTGTCCGGCTTTTCTTTACCAGCGATCAGCTTGAACAGCGTCGATTTACCGGCGCCGTTCGGGCCGATGATGCCGACGATGGCGCCTGCGGGCACGGTGAAGCTCAGGTTGTCGATCAACACGCGGTCGCCAAACGACTTGGTGACGTTTTTGAATTCGATCACCTGCGCACCCAGGCGCTCGGCGACTGGAATGAAAATCTCGTTGGTCTCAACGCGTTTTTGGTACTCGAAATCGCTCAGCTCTTCAAAGCGTGCCAGACGCGACTTGCTTTTGGCTTGCCGCGCCTTCGGGTTTTGACGCGACCATTCCAGCTCTTTCTTCAGCGCCTTGGCACGGGCCTCTTCGCCCTTTTGCTCGACCGCCAGACGCTCGCCTTTTTGCTCTAGCCAGGTGCTGTAGTTGCCCTTCCAAGGAATGCCGTGGCCGCGGTCCAGTTCCAGAATCCATTCGGCGGCGTTATCAAGGAAATAGCGGTCGTGGGTAATAGCAACCACAGTGCCTGAATAGCGCTGCAAAAATTGCTCCAGCCAGTCCACCGATTCGGCATCCAGATGGTTGGTCGGCTCGTCGAGCAGCAGCATGTCGGGCTTGGACAGCAACAGCGCGCAGAGTGCCACGCGGCGTTTCTCGCCGCCTGACAAGATACTGATCTGCGCGTCCCACGGCGGCAGGCGCAGCGCGTCGGCAGCAATTTCCAGCTGGTGCTCAGAATCGGTGCCTGAGGTTGCAATGATCGCCTCCAGGCGCGCCTGCTCGGTGGCCAGAGCATCAAAGTCGGCATCGGGTTCGCCATAAGCCGTATAAACCGCTTCGAGCTGCGCCTTGGCGGCAAACACGGCACCCATGCCCGCCTCGACGCTCTCGCGCACGGTGTGTCCCGGGTCCAGTTTGGGCTCCTGCGGCAGGTAACCAATGTTGAGGCCCGGCATCGGCGTGGCTTCGCCTTCAATTTCCTTGTCCAGCCCGGCCATGATCTTGAGCAAAGTCGACTTGCCAGAGCCATTGACGCCCAGCATGCCGATCTTGGCGCCCGGGAAAAAACTCAGGGAAACGTCTTTAAGAATGTGACGCTTGGGCGGCACAATCTTGCCGACCTTGTTCATGGTGAATACGTACTGGGCCATCAGGATTAATCTCTAAAAAGAAAACAGGAATAGACGGAAATATCAGGCAAGACTCAAAAGGGAGGCGATCAGTGCGGGGCTGGCGTCTGCAATTCGAGCCAAATGCTGTCTAAATATTGCCCGCAACCCTCCATTATCGTTCCGTGAGACAATCGAGTCGTTGCAGGCTCCAGTTACCCGCGACATTTGGGCACATCCCAAGGTCTACCTTGCGTAGCTACCGGCGATGTAAATTTGAATGTAGGCCCGACTTTTTGACTCCATCTGCCTATCACTGGCGGGTCGCTTCTACAACAAAGCACCCTACAGGCCGATCAAAAAGCACCCTGACGGTGCAAAACCATGACCTTTGAAAATCTGAACCTGGCTCCGGCCATTCTTAAAGCTGTGCTTGAGCAGGGCTACGACACTCCCACCCCGATTCAAGCCCAGGCGATTCCTGCTGTGCTGGCCGGCAGTGATCTGCTAGGCGGCGCCCAGACCGGAACCGGCAAAACCGCCGCCTTTGTGCTGCCGATGCTGCAGCGCCTGAGCACCGAACCACGCGCGACCAACCGCAGAGGCGTCAACGCCGTGCGCTGCTTGATCATGACGCCGACGCGCGAGTTGGCCGCGCAGGTTGAAGAAAGCGTTCGCGTTTACGGCAAATACCTGGAGCTGACCTCCATGGTCATGTTCGGTGGCGTCGGCATGGGCGCGCAAATTGAAAATCTTCGCCGTGGCGTCGATATTCTTGTGGCCACACCGGGCCGTCTGCTTGACCACGCCGGTCAGGGCACGCTGGACCTGGGCCAGGTGCAAATTCTGGTGCTCGACGAAGCCGACCGCATGCTCGACATGGGCTTCATCCACGACATCAAAAAAGTGCTGGCGCTGGTGCCGAAACAAAAGCAGTCGCTACTTTTTTCTGCCACCTTCAGCGACGAGATCCGCGAACTGGCCAACGGCCTTTTGCGCGATCCGCTGCACATTCAGGTTACCCCGCGCAATACAACGGTGCAACGCATCACGCAGACCATTCACCCGGTCAGCCGCAGCAAGAAGAAGGCGCTCTTGAGCCACATCATCAACGAGCACAACTGGAGCCAGGTGCTGGTCTTCACGCGCACCAAGTTCGGTGCCAACAACGTGGCCGAGCACCTGACGAAAAACGGCATTGAAGCGCTGGCACTGCATGGCAACAAAAGCCAGACCGCCCGCACGCAGGCGCTGCAGGGCTTTAAAGACGGTACGATTCGCGCGTTGGTCGCCACCGATATCGCCGCCCGCGGCATTGACATCGACGAGTTGCCACATGTCGTGAACTACGAAATCCCGAATGTCAGCGAAGATTACGTTCACCGCATCGGCCGCACCGGCCGCGCCGGTAACAGTGGCGAAGCCGTCAGCCTGGTATGCCTCGACGAAGAAGGCTTCATGCAAGACATTGAGCGCTTCACGAAACAGAATATTGAAGTCATCATCGTGCCCGGCTTCGAAGCCGAGCCCGGTGAGAAAGCTGAGCCACTGGCCATGGGTCGCCAGACCATCTGGGGCGGTCTGGGCAAACCACCAAGCCGCGACGTGATGCAGGCCGCCGCGAAGGCCGCGCGCACGGAGATGATGCAGCGCATCCGTGACACGAAAGGCACGCAGCCGGCACGTGGCGCGAACGGCAGCGGCAATGGTGGCGGCGGCCGTAGTCGCGGCCCCGCTGGTGGTGGCAATGGCGGCGGAAATGGTGGTGGTGGTGGCAGTAACGGCGGCGGCAACTTCGGTCGCGGTCCACGCACGCCGAACCCCGGCCAGCCTCGTCAAAATTCTGGCTACGGCGCGCCAGCATCAGGTCAACCGCGTCAGGCGCAAGCCCCACGCCATCGCGACGATTCCCAACCGCCACGCAACCGCGAAAATTCCCAACCACCGCGTAACCGCGAAGATTCCCAATCGTCACGTAACCGCGACGAGCAACAGCACCAGGACCCACGCGGTCCACGCACCGAGTCAAGAGGCGAGCCGCGCAATGACTTCGACAACCAGCAACCCGCCAGCCACGCCTCATCAGGCTTCCCGTCGTCCGGCCAGCCGACAGGCGGCAACCGCGGCAACTTCCGCGGCGGGCGCTCCGGCGGCGGCGCGGGTGGCGGTGGTGGCCGGAGCAACGGGCCTCGTCGGCCGGGCGGTCCTGGCCCGTTTACTCGCTGATAAATCCTGCGCAGCGGCTCAAGCAGTCGGGCCCCGCGCGCAAGCATTTCAGGCCTGTAGCCCACGAATTACCTGAATAGACAGCTATTTTTTTAATAGCTAATCGGTTCCCCACTGGACGCTGTGCCACCCTGCGCGGGTACGCCGGTGAAAATCCGGCGATAGCCCCAGTCACGCTGCCGGGCCGATCATCCGCATTGATCAGTGACGTTTGATTGCTCAGGCTGATCATGCCGTTCACGACCACTGGAAAATTCGTGGCCCCTTGCAAGTGCGGATGCAGCGCCTGGTACCAACCGGTGCCGAAAGCTCGTACGCGACACGCCAACCTTTGCCGCGATTGCTCAGACTTCTGTCAGACCGCCGCACTGCAGCATTAGGTCCTGGCGCTGCTGCTCACGAGCCGTCAATTTTTCACGCCGCGTCATGTCCGTGTAGCCACAGCACGTCGGCCTGCCCAGCCCGTTCAACAAGCGCATCGCTGGTTGACGCTGATGACATTCCAGTTTTTCCATGCTACAACCGGCAGGGTTCAAGGACTTAAAAACAGCATCTCCGAAGGAGACCATGGCCGCAGTCGAAATCAGAAACGTCGAAAAATATTTCGGCGCTACCCACGTCATCCGTGGTGTGAATATTGAAATTGAGGACGGCCAGTTCACCGTGCTCGTCGGGCCTTCGGGCTGCGGCAAATCGACTTTGTTGCGCATGATTGCGGGCCTTGAGGAAATAGGTGGCGGAGAAATCCTCATTGGCGGCAAAGTGGTCAACAAGATGATGCCCAAAGAGCGGGACATCGCGATGGTGTTCCAGAACTACGCTCTCTATCCGCATATGACGGTGCGCGACAACATGGCTTTCAGCCTGAAGCTCGCCAAACAATCCACAGCCATGGTAGATGAACGGGTCATGAAGGCCGCTGACATTTTGGGACTGGTCGATTTGCTCGACCGCTTCCCGCGCCAATTGTCAGGCGGTCAACGCCAGCGTGTGGCTATGGGCCGGTGCATCGTGCGTGACCCTCAGGTGTTCTTGTTTGATGAGCCGCTGTCCAACCTCGACGCCCAGTTGCGGGTGCAAATGCGCACCGAAATCAAGGAACTGCATCAGCGCCTCAAGACAACCTCTGTTTATGTGACGCATGACCAGATTGAGGCTATGACCATGGCCGACAAGATTGTCGTGATGCGCGATGGCATCGTCGAGCAGACCGGCTCGCCGCTCGAGCTGTATGACCATCCTGCCAACCGGTTTGTGGCCGGCTTCATCGGCTCGCCTTCAATGAACTTCTTGCCCGGCGTGCTCAGGCGCAGCGGCAGTGCCGCGACGGTGGAGCTCACTGGTGGCCTGTCCTTGCCCGCGCCTGTCCTTGCGGGCGGCCAGGACGGCCAGAAGGTGATCTACGGCATGAGGCCGGAGCACCTTGACCTGGCTGGCGCGGGCGAAGGTGTCGCGACCGAAGTAGTGGTGGTCGAGCCCACAGGGGCCGACACGCAAATTTTTACCAAGATTGCCGGCGTCGAAGTTACCAGCGTATTTCGTGAGCGCCATGCTTTCCGGCCCGGTGAAACCATACGCCTGAAACCAGACCCTCTGCGCTCCCATTTGTTTGATGCTGCCAGCGGCTTGCGCCTGACAGGCTGACGCCTGACAACGCCAGGCGGCGCTTGCTTTGTTGCCTGGTTTTCGTTGCTTGATCCCATCCAAAAAAGGAGAGTTCCATGTCCGATTTCGACCGTCGCAAGTTCCTCAAGAAAACATCAGCTGCCGCCGGCGTAGCCGCTGCACCCATGCTATGGCCTGCCTCGGCTCAGGCGCAGACGCTTGCGTTCAAGCCCGAGAAAGACGCCAAGTTACGCGTGCTGCGCTGGAGCCGCTTTGTGCAGGGCGACATCGACGCCTACATGATCAACGTCAAAAAGTTCACCGAAAAAACCGGCATCGAGGTGCGGGTTGACAACGAAGGCTGGGAAGACGTGCGCCCGAAAGCTGCGGTGGCTGCCAACACCGGCGCCGGCCCCGACATCATTTTGTCCACCAACGACGACGCGAATTTGTACCCCGACAAGCTGCTCGACGTGACTGACCTGGCCACCTACCTGGGCAAGAAATACGGCGGCTGGTACCCGGCCTGCGAAGCCTATCTGCGTCCGGACGGCAAGAAGTGGATTGGCCTCGGACTCGGCGCGGCCGGCGCGATGATCGTCTATCGCCAGAGCCACATGAAGGCGGCAGGCTTTGACGTCTTCCCGAAGGACACCACCGGCTTTCTGGCGCTACTCAAGGCAATGCATGCCAAGGGCACGCCAGCCGGCTTTGCGCTGGGCAACGCCACTGGCGACGGCCTGTGGACCAACTGGCTGATCTGGTCGCATGGTGGCAAGCTAGTCGACACCAACAACAAGGTCGTGATTGACAGCCCCGAGACCATCAAGGCGCTTGAATACGCCAAAGAGATGTACAGCACTTTCGTCCCCGGCACGCTGTCCTGGCTCGACCCAAACAACAACAAGGCTTTTCTCGACGGCCAGATCAGTGTCACCAACAACGGCATCTCGATCTACTACGCCACCAAGACATCAGCCGACCAGAAGATCAGAGACCTGAGGGAAGACGTGTACCACGCGCAGTACCCGGTGGGACCGGTGGGGGTACCAACCGAGTCGCACATTTTCTTCAACCAGATGATCATGAAGTACACCAAATACCCGCAGGCCGCCAAAGAGTTTCTGCGCTTCATGATGGAGCAGGAACAGTTCGACCCCTGGCTCACGGCGGCCGGCGGCTACATTGCGCCGCCATTGGCCGAATATGCGAAGTCGGCGATCTGGACGTCGGACCCGAAGCACACGCCCTACCGCGATTGCGTGAAGAACCTGAGGCCTGCCGGGTACGCAGGCAAGCTCGGCTACGCGTCGGCCGGGGCTGGAGCCGACTTCATCGTCGTCAACATGGTCGCCGAGGCGGCTAGCGGGTCCAAGACCCCGAAGGAAGCGGCTGAACGGGCGCAGAAGCGGGCCGAGCGCTACTACAAAGTATGAGCCAAAAATTGCCACAAGGTTTGAGGCGCTCGATTTAAGAAAAAGGTGTCCCTTCCCATGCTGCAAAAGCTTCAGAACAGTCGCAACGCGCTCGGCCTGCTTTTCATGCTGCCGGCTGCGGTGCTGTTGCTGCTGTTCCTGACCTACCCGCTGGGGCTGGGCGTCTGGCTCGGCTTTACCGACGCGAAAATCGGCCGGGGGGGTGGCTGGATCGGGCTGGAGAACTACGAGTTTTTGCTGGGCGACAGCGTCACCCAGCTGGTCTTGTTCAACACACTGTTCTATACCTTTGTTGCCAGCGTCCTGAAGTTCGTTCTGGGCCTGTGGCTGGCGATTTTGCTCAATGAAAAGCTGCCTTTCAAGACGTTTTTTCGCACCATCATTTTGCTGCCCTACATCGTACCCACTGCGCTGTCGGCGATTGCCTTCTGGTGGATTTACGACGCACAGTTTTCAGTGGTGAGCTGGGTTTTATTGAAGGCGGGCTTAATTGATCGCTACATCGATTTTCTGGGCGACCCGTGGAACGCCCGGCTGTCCACCATCACAGCCAACGTCTGGCGCGGTGTGCCGTTTGTGGCCATCACGCTGTTGGCCGGCCTGCAGACAATCTCACCCTCGCTGTACGAAGCAGCGGCCATTGATGGCGCCAGTGGCTGGCAGCGCTTTCGCTTCATCACCCTGCCCTTGCTGACCCCCATCATCGCGGTGGTGATGACATTTTCAGTGCTGTTCACCTTCACCGACTTCCAGCTGATTTATGTGCTGACGCGCGGCGGGCCGCTCAACGCGACGCACCTGATGGCGACGCTTTCGTTCCAGCGCGCCATTTCCGGCGGTGCCCTGGGCGAAGGCGCAGCGATTGCGATTGCGATGGTGCCCTTCCTGCTGGCCTCGATTTTGTTCAGTTACTTCGGCCTGCAGCGCCGTGCCTGGCAACAAGGCGGCAGCGACAAGTAATGCCCATTTGCAGACTTTCCCTCTAAGGTATTCATGGCGCAAAAAGACAACGACAACTCAGGTATGAGCTTTCTGGACACGTTGCCGCGCCGTGTCGTGACCGTGTTCGTCCCGCTGGGCGTGTTCGTGTTTGTTCTGCTGTTTCCGTTTTACTGGATGACGATCACCGCCTTCAAACCCGACAACGAGCTGCTGGCACGCGATGGCAATCCGTTCTTCGTGATCGCGCCGACGCTGGTGCATTTCAAGAAACTTTTGTTTAACACGGCCTATCCGGAATGGCTCTGGAACACCGTCATCATCTCAGTGGTTTCGACCTTCGTGTCACTGGCCGCGTCGGTACTGGCAGCCTACGCCATTGAGCGGCTGCGCTTCAAGGGTTCGCGGCAAATGGGCCTGAGCATTTTTCTGGCTTACCTGGTGCCGCCGTCCATCCTGTTCATTCCGCTCTCAGCCATCGTGTTTCAGCTCGGCCTGTTCGATACCCGCTGGGCTTTGATTCTGACCTACCCCACCTTTCTGATTCCTTTTTGCACCTGGCTGTTGATGGGCTATTTCCGCTCCATTCCCTACGAGCTCGAAGAGTGCGCCTTGATCGACGGCGCCACACGCTTTGAGATCTTATGGAAGATCATCCTTCCGCTAGCCGTACCCGGCCTCATTTCCGCAGGTATTTTCGCGTTCACGCTGTCCTGGAACGAGTTTATCTACGCGCTGACTTTTGTCTCTTCTTCCGAGACCAAAACTGTCGCCGTCGGCGTCATCACCGAGCTGGTCGAGGGCGATGTCTACCACTGGGGTGCCTTGATGGCGGGCGCACTGCTGGGCTCCTTGCCAGTGGCGATTATTTATTCATTTTTCGTCGAATACTATGTCTCGGGCATGACGGGTGCAGTGAAGGAATAAGACCGGGCAGCTTCACTGCGTCACTGTTTCATCGACCTCACCGAACGATTTAAACCCGCACCGAGTCCTGCGCCTGCGCAGCCGCATCCCCAGCGCATCCAACGTGCTTAACGGACAAAACGTCTTCGGACTCCAGGATTTATCTCATGAGCGACACCAGGCCCAAAAAGAAACCCTCCGAACTCCGCAGCCAGCAATGGTTCGGCCGACAAGACCGTGATGGCTTTGCCTACCGCAGCTGGGTCAAGGGCAAGGGCGTGCCGCATGACCAGTTCGACGGCCGGCCGGTCATCGGCATCTGCAACACCTTCAGCGAACTGACGCCCTGCAACTCGCATTTCCGCACGCTGGCCGAGCAGGTCAAGATCGGCGTTTATGAGGCCGGTGGTTTTCCACTGGAGTTTCCCGTGATGTCGCTGGGCGAGACGCTGTTGCGCCCCACCGCCATGCTGTACCGCAACCTGGCCAGCATGGATGTGGAAGAAAGCATTCGCGGCAACCCGATTGATGGCGTGGTGCTGTTGATGGGCTGCGACAAGACCACGCCATCGCTGGTGATGGGTGCGGCCAGCGTCGACTTGCCCACCGTCGGCGTCAGCGGTGGACCGATGCTCAGCGGCAAATGGCGCGGGCAGGAATTGGGTTCAGGCACGGGCCTGTGGAGCATGAGCGAGCAGGTTCGTGC
>JANPFZ010000282.1:0-12424 GCA_031423655.1 Polaromonas sp. | reverse complement strand
GAAATTCAAAAACTTCACCGCGAACTCGGCATCACCTCGCTGTTCGTCACGCACGACCAGGTCGAAGCCATGACGCTGGCGCAGCGCATGATGGTCATGAACGCCGGCCGCATGGAGCAGTTCGGCACGCCCGAAGAGGTTTACAACCGGCCCGCCACCACCTTCGTAGCGAGCTTCATGGGCTCGCCGCCGATGAACCTGCTTAAAAACGCGCCGGATACCAATTTCAGCGCTCAGCCGGGTGCAATTCTGGGCATTCGACCCGAGCATCTGCAGATTGGGAGCACCGGCTGGACGGTGCAGGTGGACACGGTCGAAATGCTGGGCGCAGAGCGACTGATTTATTGCCGCATGGGCGACGAATTTTTGATCGTGCGGGCCGATGAAAGCCTGACGTCACCGCCAGCCATCGGCTCGACGATTCGCGTAGCGCCACGTGCCGACCGTCTGCATTGGTTCGATGCGGCGAGCGGCAGAAGACTGCGATGAACACCCGCGAATTTGGCAAAAGCAGCGAAAGGGTCGCCTCTTTACCAGCCGGGGCCGTGGAACCAGCTTTGCCGGGCCACAGGCGCAGCGCCCCCTCGGGGGGCACCCTTCGACAAGCTCAGGGCGATCGGGAACAAGTGGGGAGCGTGGGGGCCAGTTCTTGGCCTTATCCGTTCTGGATCGCGCACCGCGGCGCCGGCAAACTGGCGCCCGAAAACACGCTGGCTGCCTTCAAGCTCGGCGCCGGCCACGGTTACCGGATGTTCGAGTGCGATGTCAAACTGAGCGCAGACCGCGCGCTGTTTTTATTGCACGATGCGACGCTGGAGCGCACCACCAACGGTCACGGTATCGCAGGCGATCAGGCTTGGGGTGAACTGGCAACGCTAGACGCCGGAAGCTGGCATTCGGCAGCTTTTGTGAACGAGGCCTTGCCGGCGCTGGACGTGATTGCGCGTTATTGCATAGATGGCGGCTACTTTTTGAACATCGAGATCAAGCCCACGCCCGGGCAGGAAGCAGCCACAGGGAGCGCCGTCGCCAATGCGGCGGCAAAACTCTGGCCAACGCCCGCTGTGCCGCCGCTCCTCACGTCATTTGCGCCCGACGCGCTCGAAGCTGCGCAGGCAGCGCAACCGCAGCTTCCGCGCGGCTTGCTGCTGGGTAATTTGTGGACTGGCTGGCTTGAAACCGCGCTGAGCCTGGATTGCATCGCCGTTGTCTGCCATCACCTGCTGTGGGATGCGTCCAGCGTCATGCAGGCCAAAAGCGCCGGGTTTCGCTGCCTGAGCTACACCGTGAATGACGAGGCCAGCGCGCAGCGATTGATCGATCTGGGCATGGACGGCCTGATTACAGACCGCGTAGACATCTTCAATCCGGACCGTTGACCTGGCGCGCAACCCATCGCCTCAACGCCTCATGTCTTCCATCCGCGAACCAGAACCCACTGGCACAAGGCCGAACCCAGCATCAGCGCGGCATAGGTCATCATCTTGCCGTCGCGTCCGAAGACGACCAGCCCCGCCGCCAGAATACCCACGCCTACTATAAAAACAATAGCTGCTTGCGCCCACCAACTGTGGGCTAGCGGATGTTTTGTCTTGAATAATCCAAAACTCAGGCGTGACAGCAGGACCAGCAGCAATGCCACGCACGCTGCCGGTGCGATGAAGTTGAGCAGGTGGTTGGTCAGCAAGTAGGCGGTCATGGCAGTGGCGGCGGTGGGATAAAAAAGCGAATAGTGACATTGGCAGGCAGTCTAGAAAACAGACCCCGGTTACCCCAATTACAAAGTTTGTGACTGTTTATGCGCTTCAATTTTATAATCCGGGCATGCCAGTCTGGGCCCTGGGGCTAAACCATCACACAGCACCGCTAGATTTACGCGGTCGCTTTGCCTATGCGGTGGACCAGATAGCGCCGACTTTGCGCAGCCTGCGTGACTCGCTGGTACGGGCGCCCGAAGCCACCTTGCTGTCAACGTGCAACCGCACCGAGCTGTACTGCGCTGGCGGCACCGGCAGCGCCGGCGATATGGACCACACGCTGGACTGGCTGGCGCAAAGCGGCGGCGTATCGTCGGCCCTGCTGCGCTCGCATGCTTACACGCTGCACGGCGACCAGGCGGCACGCCACGCCTTCCGCGTCGCCAGCGGGCTGGACTCGATGGTGCTGGGCGAGCCGCAGATTCTGGGCCAGATGAAAGACGCGGTGCGCGCAGCTGACGAGGCCGGCGCCATGGGCACCACGCTGCATCAGCTGTTTCAGCGTTCGTTTGCGGTGGCCAAAGAAGTGCGCAGCAGCACCGAAATTGGCGCCCACAGCATCAGCATGGCGGCGGCCTCGGTTCGGCTGGCTGGCCAGCTTTTTGAAGATTTGAGCGAAATCAAGATACTTTTCGTCGGCGCTGGCGAAATGATCGACCTGGCGGCTACCCACTTTGCCGCCAAAAAGCCAAAACTGATGGTGATTGCCAACCGCACCATGGCCCGGGGCGAAAAACTGGCCAGTCGCTTTGGTGCCCAGGTGATGCCGCTGGCCGATCTGCCGGAGCGCCTGCACGAGTTCGACGCGGTCATCAGCTGCACCGCCAGTATCTTGCCGATCATTGGCCTGGGCGCTGTCGAGCGCGCGGTGAAGCTCCGCAAGCGCCGGCCGGTGTTCATGGTCGACCTGGCGGTGCCGCGCGACATTGAGCCCGAGGTCAAGGCACTGCCCGACATTTACCTCTACACCGTCGATGACCTGGCGCAGGTGGTGCAGACCGGCAAAGAGAGCCGCCAGGCCGCTGTGGCGCAGGCCGAAATCATCATTGATAACGGCGTGCAAAATTTCATGCACTGGCTCGGGCAACGGCATACCGTGCCGCTGATCCAGCAGCTGAACGCGCAGACCGACGAATGGCGCGCGATGGAAATTGTCCGCGCCAAAAAGCTGTTGGCCAAGGGCGAACCAATTGATGCCGTACTGGAAGCGCTAAGCCGTGGCCTGACGCAAAAAATGATGCACGGCACCATGACCGAACTGCATAGGGCAGACGCCATGAGCCGCGACGCGATGGCACAAACGGTGTCGAAAATCTTTCTGCGCGGCAATTCGCCCGCGTCAAGCCCCCGGCCCGACGAGCCGAAAGAGCGTTAGCTGCCCTGCTGACGCTTCACAGGCTGGCCGACAAGCGGACTGCCTTTAACGCAGAGGCGCAGAGAACGCAGAGGGCCGCAGAGGATGGAAAATATTTCTCTCTTGCTCTGAATCGATTCCTCCGCGTTCTCTGCGCCTCTGCGGTGAATCTCCCGCCCCCTTCCTTCTCCCGCCCGACGCCATGAAACCTTTCCTTCGCCAAACGCTTGACCGCCAGCTGCTTCGGCTGCATGAGCTTGATTCGCTGCTGTCCGCCATCGACGTGGTCAGTGACCTGGCCCGATTTCGGGCGCTGACGCGCGAGCATGCCGAGCTCAGCACGGTGGCCTTGCAATACACCCAGCTCACCGCCCGCGAGGCCGATCTGGCCAGCGCCGGGCAGATGCTTCTGGAGGCCAAAGACGACCCCGACATGGCGACCATGGCCGTAGAAGAAATTGATGCCGCGACGGCCGACATCATCAAGCTTGACGAGGCGCTGCAGCTGACGCTGATCCCGAAAGACCCGGACGACGGACGAGCCGCGTTCGTCGAAATACGCGCTGGCACTGGCGGCGATGAATCGGCGCTGTTCGCCGGCGACCTGTGCCGCATGTACACCCGCTTTGCCGAGCGCAGCGGCTGGAAGACCGAGATCATCAGCGAGTCGCCGAGCGAGCTGGGCGGCTACAAGGAAGTGGTGCTGCGCATCGACGGGCCGCTCGACGCGAGCGGCGTGGGCGTGTACGGCAAGCTGCGTTTCGAGTCGGGTGGCCACCGCGTGCAGCGTGTGCCAACGACCGAGACGCAGGGGCGCATCCACACCAGCGCCTGCACCGTAGCCGTGCTGCCCGAGCCCGATGAAACGGTGGCGATCCAGATCAACCCGGCAGACCTGCGCATTGACACCTACCGCGCCAGCGGCGCTGGCGGCCAGCACATCAACAAGACCGATTCGGCCGTGCGCATCACACACTTGCCGACGGGCATCGTCGCCGAATGCCAGGAAGGCCGCAGCCAGCACAGTAACAAGGCGCAGGCATTGAAGGTGCTGACGGCGCGTATCCACGAGAAAGACCGCTCCGAGCGCGCCGCCAAAGACGCGGCCACGCGCAAGGGCCTGATCGGCAGTGGTGACAGAAGCGACCGGATACGGACCTACAACTTCCCGCAAGGCCGCCTGACCGACCACCGCATCAACCTGACGCTCTACAAGCTGGGCTTGATCATGGAAGGCGACATGGGCGATGTGGTCACTGCGCTGCAGGTAGCGCGCGGGGCCGAACAACTGGCCGAGCTGGAAACCGCCAACAGCGGGCAGTAGGCTGCAACATGGCTAGTTTTCAAGCAAAAACAGCCTATAGCCCAGGTAATACTTGCGCTAGTAGCTATTATTTATATAGCACCTTGAAAGCTTTAAGGTGATGCCGCGCACGACCGCGCAAGTGCTTGCGACGGCGAAAACCCTGGGCCTGGACCGGCTGGACGCCCAGTTACTGCTGTTGCACGCGCTGGATAAATCGCCCGCTGACCGGGTCTGGTTGCTGGCGCATGATACGGACGCTTTGAGCGACGACGTGACGCGGCAGTTTGACGCGCTGGCGCACCGCCGGGTCACAGGCGAACCCTTGGCCTACCTCGTCGGCTATCAGGAATTTTTCGGCCTGCGCTTGCAGGTAGACCCGCGCGTGCTGATTCCCCGGCCGGATACCGAAACGCTGGTGAACTGGTCGCTGGAGCTGCTGCAGAGCGACGCCCTGCCCGCCGACGCGGCCATTTTTGACCTGGGCACGGGCAGCGGCGCTATTGCATTGGCCATCGCACAGCACCTGAAAACCGCCGGAAGACCGGCGCGTGTGACGGCAGCGGACGCCAGCGCGGACGCACTGGCCGTGGCGAGGGAAAACGCGCTGCGGCTGGGGCTGGACGTGGTGTTGATTGAATCGAACTGGTTTGAACAAGTTGGTGAGCACTTCCACCTCATCGCAACGAACCCGCCCTATGTGGCGAACGCCGACCCGCATTTGGCCGACCTGACGCACGAACCGCTGGACGCTTTGACTGCTGGTGCGGATGGGCTGGACGATATTCGCAAGATCATCGCGCAAGCCCCCAGCTATCTTCAACCGGGTGCCTGGCTGCTGCTGGAGCATGGCTTTGACCAGGCTTTGCCGGTGCGCAAACTGCTGGCGCAGCGCGGTTTTTTGCAGGTTCAGAGCCGACTTGACCTGACGGGCATCCAGCGCTGTTCAGGTGGCCAATGGCAGGGCTGATTGCAGGGTGGGTGGCAGGAGAAAATTTGGCCAGGGCGTTTGCAGGCGACAGACCGGAGCAATAGGCGGGATAATCATGGGGTTGAAATCTGCAGCCCAGATTCCATATTATTTGCAACAGATCGGCAAATGCGCCGACAACGGCGCCAACACTGGCGCCTCTCACCCGAAAGATTTCACCATGAGCAATACCGCAGATACCCAGCAACGCATTGACCAGATCGTCAAATCCAGCGACGTGGTGCTTTTCATGAAGGGCACAGCCCAGTTTCCGATGTGCGGGTTTTCGGGTCGCGCGATTCAGGTGCTCAAGGCCTGCGGCGTTACCAAGCCTGCCACATTCAATGTGCTGGAAGACGAGGAAGTTCGCCACGGCATCAAGGAATACAGCAACTGGCCGACGATTCCCCAGCTCTATGTCAAGGGCGAATTTGTTGGCGGCTCGGACATCATGATGGAGATGTACGAAAACGGTGAATTGCAGCAGGTGCTGGGTACGCCGGCCGTTTGATCTGCAAGCGCGGCGCCTGACGCCTCGCCTTTTGCAGGAGCGGATGGCGCAGTCACTGTGACAACACAGTTAACGGGTGTAGCCGGCGCAAGCACCGGCATTAACTCCGCCCTTGCATTCGCGCTGCAAACGTGCGCTACGTTCTTTGGTGGTCTCTTGCGAGCCGGGCGAAAACTTTGCATTGTTTCCGGCAGATTTATGTTTGCCGGTTTTTTTCTTTGCCTGAACCTGCAACGCCGGGTTCAGGATATCAAGCGCCTGAGCCTGTGCTGCTTGCGGCAGCACGAAAGCGGACACGGCAGCAGCCATGATCGTCAAGATGGCAAGCTTGTTCATTTTTCTATCTCCCTCTTTTAACTGTTGCATACGGCCTCTGTCGGCCAGTGCTACGGATTTACTGAAGTTTTGGATCGCCGTAATTCTCATCATCCGGCGGCGCATCGGCAGGCAGGCGGAAACCTTCGCTGGCCCACGCGCCGAAGTCGATGTTTTTACAGCGTTCGCTGCAAAAAGGCCTGAATGGGTTGCTGGCGGCGTAAATGCTCTCGCCGCCGCAGTTCGGACACACGACCAACTTGAAGGACGGATTGTCTTTTTTCATTGCCGGCGCTGCCATGACCCAGTATTCAACTACCTGGCCCATTCAAGAGCAGAGCGCCAATTCGAACATCGAGTCGTCCGTGCTCGCGTGCAGGCGATCATCGCTCTTGTGGCGCATCAAACGGACCGTAACGATCAGGCGGTTGCCACTGATCTCGGGAATCAGCCCAAGTGCCGGGTCCATGTGAAGCCGTGCCAGCTGAAATGTCCGGCCCTGGGGCAGGGTCTGCTGGTAAAGCCCGCTGGGCGCGACTACCTTTTGCGGCGCGCCTGAATCGCGCAGCAAGGTCAGCAGCACACGAATCGATTCAGCCAGCGGCACCAGTGGCGCAATCCAGCGTTGCAGGTCCAGCTTGCGCGCGCCAGGGCTGGTGTGTTGCCAGGCAAAATAGGCGGGCAAGTCAAATTCGCAGGTACCGCCGGGAATACCAACCCGGCTGCGGATGCTCATCAACCAGTCGTTTTCCGTCAACGAATGGCCGGCCTTTCCGGGAAGGCCGTTTAACGCGGCAAAGCAGGCCTCAAGCCGATTCGTGACGTCGTCAAGCACCCCTTCTGAGATGGCGGGGTTACCACGGAAGCCGCTCAGCAGATGCTTTTGCTTTTCCAGATCCTTGAGGACATCGGTCTTCAAATCGGCACGTGCGGCAACGTCCATGATCTCGAAAATCGTCGTGATTACGAAGTGATGATCTGTCGGGCTTTCGCGTTCTACCAGTTCGCCCAGCCGGCGGAATAAATGCTCGAGCCGCAGGTAGGTGCGTATGCGTTCATTAAAAGGGTACTCGTAAAGAATCACAGCGCTATTTTCGTCAACTTCGTCAGGCAGATGGGTGTCTGCGCATCATAGCCCGAAGCTGCGCGCCAGCTTCCTGATCAGGGTATCGAGCGACTCCAGCGACAAGCCGTCGTTGTAGATGCAGATATCGGCCGCCGCGCGGCGCTGGTCCCGCGTAGCTTGGCCAGCAATTATTTTTTGCACCGCTTCGCGGGTGAGATTGTTTCGCGTTGTGACACGGTCGATTTGCGTGGCTTCGCTACAGTCAATCACCAGCACACGGTCGACCTGCTGGCGCCAGCGGTCCGACTCCACCAGCAGCGGAATGTCGAAGACCAGGCAAGTGCGCCCGGCTGCAATTGCGCGTCCAGTCTGCGCGAGAATTTCATGTCTGACCAGAGGATGAATGATGGCCTCCAAACGAAGGCGGGAAGCCGGGTCGTCAAAAGCCAACTGCCGCATCAGATCGCGGTTCATCGCCCCTTCAGCCGTAACAAACTGATTGCCAAATTGGCTGGCAATAGCCGGAATCGCCAATCCGCCGGGCGCGGTCGATTGCCTTGATATGGCATCTGCATCGATGACCACTGCACCGCATTCAGCCAATACACGCGCCACAGTGCTCTTGCCGCTGCCGATGCCTCCGGTGAGGCCGATGCGCAAAATGGCCGCAGTCATGGCTCTACAAACCGATGAACTGCAGAATCGATTCAGGGCCAAAAAACATGGCCGTGAAACCCGCGCCCGCCAGGAAAGGGCCGAAGGGCACGTAGCCGCCCTCGCGCAAGCCGCTGGTGAACTTCAGCGCAATGCCGACAACGGCGCCGATCACCGACGCCATCAAAATCATCGGTACCAGTGCGGGCCAGCCGAACCATGCGCCCAGTGCGGCGAAGAGCTTGAAATCGCCATAGCCCATACCCTCCTTGCCGGTCACCAGCTTGAAGGCCCAGTAAACCACCCACAAGGACAGGTAGCCGGCAATCGAGCCCCACAATGCGGTGGATAAACTGACGCTTGGGTTCCACTGCAGCGCAGACACGATTAAACCTGCCCAGAGTAGCGGCAGCGTAATGTCGTCTGGCAGCAAGGTCGTGTCCCAGTCGATGAGTGCCAGCGCCAGCAAGGCGGCGGAAAACCCGCACCAAGCCAACGCCGTCAACGACCAGCCCCAGCGCCACACGCAAAAGGCAAACAAGCCACCGGTCACCGCCTCTATCACCGGGTAACGCAAGCCGTAGCCTGCGCCACAAGCTGAACATTTGCCGCGCAGAAAAACGTAACTGAAGACCGGAATATTTTCGTACCAACACAGTACGTGCCCACACTGCGAGCACCGCGAGCGCGGGGTCATCAGGTTAAATTTTTCGGCGGGCGACGTCTCAACGGCTTGTCTGTTCAGCCCGGCGCATTCATTCGTCCACTGCTGCTCCATCATTTTCGGCAAACGATAAATGACAACGTTAAGAAAGCTTCCTAACAGGAGTCCGAAAATGCCAGCGATAAAAACACCAGCCTCCCACACCAGCTCCATCAAACCACTTGGCCCAGCTTGAAGATGGGCAGGTACATTGAGACAACGATGCCGCCGATGAGTGTGCCGAGAAACACGATGATGATCGGCTCCATCAAGCTGGAAAGGCCAGCCACCATCTCATCAACTTCGGCCTCATAAAAATCGGCAGCCTTTCCCAGCATGTGATCAACCGAGCCAGACTCTTCACCGATGGCACACATCTGCAGCACCATAGTCGGAAATAAATTCGCGTTGGTCATGGCCGCTGTCAAGCTGGTACCGGTCGATACTTCCTGCTGGATTTTTTCGGTTGCGTCCGCGTAAAGCGAATTACCCGAAGCGCCACCGACCGAATCGAGTGCCTCGACCAGCGGCACACCAGCTGCAAACATGGTGGAAAGCGTTCTCGTCCATCGGGCGATACAGGATTTCTCAATCAAGGCGCCGAACACCGGGACTTTGAGCAGCAATCGGTCCATGACCTTCTGCATTTTTTCATTTCGCTTCCATGCCTGCATGAAAAAGTAAACCCCACCGCCGATGCCGCCGAAAATCAGCCACCAGTAGGCCACGAAAACCTCGCTGATCGCCATCACGAAAAGCGTAGGCGCCGGCAAGTCGGCACCGAACGAAGAGAATACGCTCTTGAAGGCTGGAATGACAAAAATCATGATGACTGCGACCACCACGAAGGCCACAATCACCACAGACATGGGGTACATCAAGGCCGATTTGATCTTCGACTTGATTGCCTCGGTTTTTTCCATGTAAACCGCAAGTCGATCCAGCAGTGATTCCAGAATACCGGCGGCTTCGCCTGCTTCGACAAGATTGCAATAGAGTGCGTTGAAGTAGAGGGGGTACTTTCGGAAAGCCGCGCTTAATGACGTTCCGGTTTCTACGTCGGTACGGACGTCATTGAGTAACTTTGTCACGCTGGCGTTGGGGTTACCGCGGCCGACGATATCGAACGACTGGAGCAACGGAACGCCGGCCTTCATCATGGTGGCCAGCTGGCGCGTGAAGATGGCGATGTCGCGCGGCTTGATTGATTTGCCCGAGCGCATCGCGCGCTTTTTGATCTTGGAGGGCAAGACGCCTTGGCGGCGCAAAGAAGACTTGACCTGGTTTTCGCCTGACGCGCGAATTTCCCCGCGCACCTGTTTTCCGCCGCGGTCTTTGCCTTCCCACTCGAACACAAACTCTTTAACGCCTTTGGATACTGCAGTTGCCATGTTGCTCTCTGTTATTGGGGGCGATTGTCAAACCGCGCGACCCTGCGTTCACGCCTCATCAAGGAAGCAAACCTGATGGCCGACGGTCTAGGACACATTCGTACAGCCTAGAACCTCTTCCAGCGAGGTCATACCCATCTTGACTTTGTGCAAACCCGACTGGCGCAGGCTTCTCACCCCCTCCAACTCGGCCTGTGCCGCGATTTCCGGCGCGTTGCCATCACGCAGCACAATCCGCTGGATTTCGTCTGTGATCGGCATCACCTGGTAAATACCGACCCGGCCTTTGTAGCCGTTGGTACACATCGAGCAGCCGACCGGTCGGTAGGGCGTCCAGGAGCCATCCACCTCATGCTCCTTGAAGCCGGCCTCCAGCAGGGTTTCGCGCGGTATGTCTGCCGGGCTTTTGCAATTGGGGCACAGCCTGCGCGCCAGGCGCTGGGCGGTGATCAAAATCACGCTCGACGCTATGTTAAAAGGCGCAATGCCCATGTTGCGCATACGCGTCAGCGTGGTCGGCGCGTCGTTGGTGTGCAGCGTCGACAAAACCAGGTGACCGGTTTGGGCCGCCTTGATGGCGATGTCAGCCGTTTCAATATCGCGGATCTCACCGACCATGATGATGTCGGGGTCCTGCCGTAAAAATGCTTTAAGCGCCACGGTGAACGTCATCCCCGCGCGCTCGTTCATACTGACCTGATTGACGCCGGGCAAGGTAATCTCGGCCGGGTCTTCGGCCGTGGCGATATTGACGCCCGGTTTGTTCAGTATATTCAGGCACGTGTAGAGCGACACGGTTTTGCCTGAGCCGGTCGGGCCGGTGACCAGCACCATGCCGTACGGCCGCTGAATAGCTGCGAGCAGACGGGCCTTTTCTTCAGGCTCATAGCCCAGCGCGTCAATGCCGAGTTTGGCGCTGCTCGGGTCCAGAATGCGGATGACGATTTTTTCGCCGTACATCGTCGGCAGCGTGCTGACCCGAAAATCGATGACCCGGTCAGGCCCTATCTTCAGTTTCATCTTACCGTCTTGCGGTACGCGCTTTTCCGAGATATCGAGCTTGGAAATCACCTTGATGCGAGCGGCAAGTTTTTCCTTGATCGCTACGGGCGGGGATGCTATCTCGCGGAGTTCGCCGTCAACGCGGAACCGCACGCGGTAGGTATGCTCAAACGGCTCGAAGTGAAGGTCTGACGCCCGCATGCTGAAGGCATCGAGTAACATTTTTTGCAAGAACTTGACGACTGGGGCATCTTCCACCTCAGATGAGGCGGTGTCGTCTTCGGACATCGCATCGGTTGCAGCCTCATCAAACTCGAAATCCTCTCCAATGATGCTTTCCATCGCCTCGGCTGCCGTGGCGCCAGAAACCTCCACCAGCCGGGAAAGCTTGTCGTATTCGGCAATCACCCAGTCCACGCCCATCTGCGTGGAAAACTTGATTTTTTCGGCCGCTTCCTGATCGGAAGGATCGGCTGTGGCGACGATCAGACGATTGTTGCGCTTGCTCAGCACCACAATGCGGTAAGTCTGGCAAATCTTGTTGTCAAGCAGCCCTTTAGGCAGGCGCTGAATATCGATTGCTTCCAGGTCAAGCAACGGGGCAGCAAAAGCCATCGACATGGTGTGCGCCAGATCCACGGCAGACACTGCGCCCGAGCCGGTCAACTCCGCAATAAAACGGGTTCGGCCCGTCTGGGCTTTACGGAAAATATCTTCTGCGGCCTTTTGACCCAGCTTGCCTGCCATAACCAACGCGCGCCCTAAACCTGGCAGGGCCATTGACGTGGTTTCGGTAATTGCGGAGTCGACAGCAGCCATTAGCTTAGGGTTCCATTGAGTCCATATCATCACCGATAGACTACAAGGTGTAAACGGAAAAGCCTGCGGACGCGCCCCCGGCGTTGGAACTTTGCGAAGAAACGCACACTTGCGTCAAAAAATAGACGTTGCGGGCTGTGTGCCCTGGTGTGACAGGATTCGTACCTTCACTCTCTGAGTTCCGTAGCGTTGCCCTTTACCAGACGGCGCTACACGCCGGACCACCCGCAGGTTGCGTCAGGATCGCCTCTCAAGCAGTTGCGACGCCAGTTCTTGCAGGGCATCACGGTAAGGGTTTTGAGGCAAGTTTTCCAAGGCTTTCAGTGCGCGCCGGGCCTCAGCTGCAGCAGCCTGGCGCGTTGCCTTTAGCGCGCCAGTCTTCTGAACAATAGCAACGATGTTGTCAATGTGCCCGACCTCGCCTGACTCAATCGCCTGCTGGACGGTTTTGCGCTCTGCTTCGGTGCCGCGCTGCATGGCGATGATTAGCGGCAGGGTTGCCTTGCCCTCGCGGAGATCATCGCCCAGATTTTTACCCATCTCAAGCACATTGCCGTCATAGTCCAGAATGTCGTCAAT
>JANPFZ010000281.1:0-1935 GCA_031423655.1 Polaromonas sp. | reverse complement strand
TGCGCAAGATGCTGCTGGCGTTTTCGCGCGATTTGCGTGTTGTCATGCTGCGGCTGGCGTCGCGCCTTCAAACCCTGCGCTATTACGCCGCCAGCAGGCAGCCGGCTCCGAATTTCCTGGCGCATGAGTCGTTGCATGTGTTTGCGCCGCTGGCCAACCGCCTGGGAATCTGGCAGATCAAATGGGAAATGGAAGACCTTGCCTTCCGGTTTCTGGAGCCGGTGACCTATCAGCAAACCGCCCGGCTGCTGGACGAAAAGCGGATCGAGCGCGAGACCTTCATGGAGGCCTTGCGCCTGCAACTGGAGCGCGAACTCAACCAGAGCGGTATTGCTGCGCTGGTGCAGGGCCGGCCAAAGCACATTTACAGCATCGTCAAAAAAATGCGCGGCAAATCGCTGGGCTTTGATCAAGTGTTCGATGTACGGGCACTGCGCGTAATTGCCGCCGATGTGAATGGATGTTATGCCGCGCTGGGTTTTGTGCATTCGCGCTTTGCCCCCATCACTGGAGAGTTTGATGACTACATCGCGAAACCGAAAGCCAACGGCTACCAGTCGCTGCACACGGTGGTGCGAGACGAGGCGGGCCGGGCGGTCGAGATACAGATCCGAACGCAGTCCATGCACGACCACGCCGAGCATGGCGTAGCAGCGCACTGGGCTTACAAGGAGGCTGGCACCAAGGGCTACGCCGGTGTGTCGGCCAGCAGCGAATATGACGCGAAGATCGCGGTGCTGCGGCAGTTGCTGGCATGGGAGCGCGACCTGTCTGGCCCCGCTGCGCAACGTGCCCGCGAATCCAGTCAGGGGCTGTTCGAAGACCGCATTTATGTGCTGACGCCCGATGCAGCTATTGTTGAATTACCGCAGGGTGCCACGGCGGTTGACTTTGCCTACAGCGTTCACACGAACCTTGGACACCGCTGCCGCGGCGCGCGGCTTGACGGCGTGATGGTGCCGCTGAGCACGCCGCTGCAAAATGGGCAAACGGTTGAAGTGATCACGGTCAAAGAGGGCGGGCCTTCGCGTGACTGGTTGAACCCTGAATTGGGATTTCTTGCAAGTCATCGCGCCAAATCAAAGGTACGCGCGTGGTTCAACGCACTGGCCATGGCGCAAACCGTTGCGCGCGGACGTGAAGCGGTTGAAAAACTGCTGCAACGCGAAGGCAAGACAGCGATGAAGCTGGACGACCTGGCTGCTCAGCTCGGCTTCAAGGCGGCCGATGATCTTTTTGAAGTGGTCGGCAAGGACGAGCTGTCACTGCGAACGATCGAGAATATGCTGCGGCCTCCCGAACCCGCGCCGGAAGTTAACCCGCAAGCATTCGCAAAGAAAGCCCGCCAAAGTGACCGCGGCGCTCAGCCGGGGGGCGCTGGAAAAGGCAGTGTGCTGGTAGTGGGCATTGACTCGCTGTTGACGCAGCTCGCCAAATGCTGCAAGCCGGCACCGCCCGATCCGATTCTGGGTTTCGTCACCAGGGGCAAGGGTGTCAGCATCCACCGCAGCGACTGCAGCAACTTTCGCAACATGGCCGCAGGCAGTCCTGACCGTGTCATCGAAGTCGCCTGGAACACACCGAAAACCGCAAGCGGACAGGCAACGAGCAACGCGGTTTATCCAGTCGACGTGGCCGTGGAAGCCGCCGACCGACAGGGCTTGCTGCGCGATATTTCCGAGGTATTTGCCAAGGAAAAAATGAACGTGATTGGCGTGCAAACCCAGTCGGTGAAGGACAACCGCGGAGGAACCGCATGGATGACGTTCACCGTGGAGGTCGCGCAGTCAGGGCGTCTGGCTCAGGTGCTCGCGGCAGTCGCCGACGTGCCCGGCGTGCGCTTTGCGAGAAGGCGTTGAAGCGCCGGACATGCACGCAAGAGCCGTGGAACCGGCTTCGCCGGGCCGCAGGCGCAGCGGCCCCCTCGGGGGGGCA
>JANPFZ010000280.1:0-2062 GCA_031423655.1 Polaromonas sp. | reverse complement strand
GGCGCGAATCACCAGATGGCGCTGGAGATTCGGCCGGCGCATGACCCGACGCGGGAATACGGTTTTCTGGGCGTGGTGGTGGACACCACGAATCTGGAAGGATCAATCTGGACCTGGTACCGCGAAAAGGGAAAATTCCATATCAAAAAAACCGCCACCATTCCGGCCGAGCCGGCCGACGCCGCCTTGCTGCCTGCGCTGCTGAAAGGCTTCGGCGCCGTACCGCCACTGATCAGCGACATCGACCTGTCGCTGGACGACAAATTCCTCTACGTCGCATGCTGGGGCACGGGTGAGCTGCGGCAATACGACGTGACCGACCCGATGAAGCCGACGCTGGCGGGCAGCGTGCGCATAGGCGGCATCGTGCAACATGCGAAGCACCCGAACGGCAAGCTCTTCGGCGGCGGCCCGCAGATGACCGAGATCAGCCGCGACGGCAAACGTGTGTATTTCACCAATTCGCTCTACAGCACTTGGGACGCGCAGTTCTACCCCGACGGCGTGCCTGGTGTGCAGGTGATGTGCAATGTGGGCTTGAATGGCGGCATGTCGCTGGACCCTAATTTTTATGTTGACTTCGGCCCCGGCTACGCCGCGCACCAGATTCGTCTGCAGGGCGGTGACTGTTCCACCGATTCTTTCTGCTACCCGTCTGCCTGAATGTTGGACTAAGCCGGGTTGAACGCGACCGCAGCGATCTGGTTCACGATCATCGCGGTCGGTGTTTATCACGGCCTGAACCCGGCGATGGGTTGGCCACTGGCCGTCGCCAATGGCCTGACTGAACGCCGCGCAGGCGCCGTGTTCACCACGCTGCTGCCGCTGGGCGGCGGCCATTTCGCGGCCATGGCGATAGTGCTGGTGCCGTTTGCGTGGCTCAGTCTGTATGTGCAGTGGAGCCGCGAAATCCGCGCGGGCGCGGGCGCCCTGGTGCTGCTGTTCGGCATCTACAAGCTGGTGCAGCGGCGTCACCCGCAAGCGATGGCGCGCATTCATCCGACCCAACTGGCGTGGTGGTCATTTTTGATGGCGACCGCGCACGGGGCCGGGCTGATGCTGGTGCCCTTCATGCTGGGTTTGTGTGCGCCGAGCGACTCGGCAATGGCCGCGCCCGATAGCGGTCATGCCACGGTCATGAATTACATCGCGCGGTCGAATGTCGCCACGGCCGTTGCGGTGGCGGCCGTTCACACACTGGCGATGATGCTGGCTGGCCTGGCCGTAGCCTGGGCGGTGTACCGCTATCTCGGGCTGCAGTTTTTGCGCCGGGCGTGGTTCAATCTTGATCGGGTGTGGGGTGCCAGTCTGGTCATTGCTGGCGCGGCGGGTATCGCGCTGGCGTTTTGAGGCGGGGCTGTGATGTCACAAGTTGCTATCAAAACAATAGCTACTTGCGCAAGTTATACGGGGGCTAGGGGCAGATTTGATGCCAATTCATGCTTCTGCAGGCTCACTTGGGCCTGCAAAGAGCCACTCACTCACCCAAATAAGCCGCTCGCACCCGGGGGTCGTTAAGCAGTGTCTTCGCCTCGCCGTTCATCGTGACGTTGCCTGATTCCATCACATAGCCCCGGTTGGCGATGCCGAGCGCGCGGCTGGCGTTTTGTTCGACCAGCAGCACCGTTGTGCCGAGCGCTGATACGTCCTTTACAACCTCGAAAATTTTGTCAACCATGATGGGTGACAAACCCATCGACGGCTCGTCGAGCAGCAGCACTTTGGGCCGGCTCATCAGCGCGCGGCCCATGGCTAGCATTTGTTGCTCGCCGCCTGACATGGTGCCGGCCAGCTGGTCCTTGCGTTCGCGCAGGCGCGGGAACAGCACAAACATTTTTTCGATGTCGGCGGCGATTCCGGATTTGTCGCTCCTGATGTAGGCACCCATCTGAAGGTTTTCGGTGATCGTCATGCGCGCAAACACGCCGCGTCCCTCGGGCACCATTGCCAAGCCTTCCTTGACCAGGTCCCAGGCGCCACGGCCCTTGATGCTTTTGCCCATGTATTCAATGTCGCCCGCCAGCATCGGCAGCGTGCCGGTAATCGCTTTCATCGTGGTGGT
>JANPFZ010000279.1:0-1568 GCA_031423655.1 Polaromonas sp. | reverse complement strand
GAGCCTGCGCGGCCCGCGCGGCGGCATCATCCTGATGAAATCGCAACACGAAAAAGCCATCAACAGCGCCATCTTCCCCGGCCTGCAGGGCGGCCCGCTGATGCATGTGATCGCGGCCAAGGCCGTCGCCTTCAAGGAAGCGCTGGCGCCCGACTTCAAGCTTTACCAGCAGCAAGTGCTGAAGAACGCCCAGATCGTCGCCAACACCCTGACTGAGCGCGGCCTGCGCATCGTCAGCGGCCGCACCGAAAGCCACTTGATGCTGGTTGATCTGCGCCCGAAGAGCATCACCGGCAAGGAAGCCGAGGCCGTGCTGGGCAGCGCCCACATGACCATCAACAAAAACGCGATTCCGAACGACCCGGAAAAGCCGATGGTGACCAGCGGCGTGCGCATTGGCACCCCGGCCATGACCACGCGCGGCTTTAGAGACGAAGAAGCACGCCTGACCGCCCATCTGATTGCCGACGTGCTCGACAACCCGCGCGACGCGGCAAACATCGAGGCGGTACGCGCCAAGGTGCATGCGCTCACGAGCCGGTTCCCTGTTTACGGTTGAGCCTGGACTTCACGCCGGGCATGCAGCAGAATTCGAGTCGCTATGTTTTTAATAGCTACTCGTGCAGTTTTTATCTGGGCTGGAGACCGATTTGACCCATATATCAGGTAAAAACTGATGAAATGCCCGTTCTGCGGTAACCTGGAGACCCAGGTCGTCGAAACCCGGATTTCCGAAGAAGCCGACTTCATACGCCGCCGCCGCCAGTGCGGCGCGTGTGAAAAGCGCTTCACCACCTACGAACGCCCCGACGTCAGCTTCCCCGCCATCGTCAAAAAAGACGGCCGCCGCATCGAATACAAGCGCAGCAAGATCCTCGGCTCCATGAGCCTGGCCCTGCGCAAACGCCCCGTCAGCACCGAGCAGGTCGACGCCGCCATCGAACGCATCGAAGAAAAACTGCTGTCCCTCGGCCTGCGCGAAGTAGCGTCAAACCGCATTGGCGAGCTCGTTATGCGCGAGCTGAAAAAGCTCGACAAGGTGGCTTACATCCGCTTTGCCAGCGTTTACCGCAGCTTTGAGGATATTGACGAGTTTCGGGCGCTGGTGGATGAGGTGAAGCGGTAACAGCGCAGTCATGGGAGGGTGAGACTTCCAATTGAAGTCGCGCTGACCGGAGTGGCTTGACGGAATGCATGACCCCCACACGGACAGGCGGGCGATACGGGCTGATGCACGGCAGACCAGCTTATTGAAGCGCAGGTGATGAGTTCTTACACTTGTCACATGGATCTCACAGCCTCCCTTTCTTCAAAAACTTGCTATAGCCCCGCGCCTCTACCAAGCCCGGCAGAGGCAGGTTTTTCACTCATCGAAGTGCTGGTTGCCATCATCATTCTCAGTATCGGCATGTTGGGCGCCGTAGGTATGCAGGCGACCGCACTTCAGTCAAATAAAGAAACGCGATACCAGGCGATTGCCACCACGCTTGGCCACGAGCTTGCCGACAAAATGCGTGGAAATAACGTTATCGCCATCAAGACCGTTGCCGCTGAAAACCCTTACCTCT
>JANPFZ010000278.1:0-2368 GCA_031423655.1 Polaromonas sp. | reverse complement strand
ATGATGCGCGGCTCGGGCGAGTAGTGCAGCAAAGCGCTGGCGGTATCAAATGTCCATTGCGCCGTGCGGCGGTCAAGCGGCGTTGTGGTCAACTCGGCAAACTGCACCTGATTGCGAAACAACCAGGAATGGCGCGCCTTGCCGATGGTGTCATCCGCATAGGCCGTATCACGGTCTTGCGGCGCCAGGTAAAGCTGGCTGATTCGGTGATAGTCCCAGGCGGCATAGGCGCTTGCCGCTATACAAATAGTAGCTGCTGACGCAAGTAACGCCTGGGCTAGAGGCCGATTTAAATCATAATTAGCGCCTATTACTGGCTTGTCGCGGCGCCACAGCAAGCCCAGGCACAAAGCCGCCGCCATTTGAAACGGCCCGTACCACAGCGGGTATTCCAGCAGGCTGTGCAGCCCGATGACGGCCAGCACGCCCCAGGCCACCTGCCGCGTTGCGTCAGTTTCGCTCCACGGCCGACGGCGCCACGCCCACCACGTCATGCAGCCGCAGATCAGCACCGCAACCGGCACACCCAGCTCGACGGCCAGGTGCAGCGGCAGGTTGTGCGCGTTGTCCAGAATCGCGCAAAACCGCACGCTGTCGAAAAGAGTGGTGTAGTGCGCAAAGTCCAGCTCGCCCCAACCCCAGCCCAGCCATGGCTTCAGCGCAATCAGATCGAGCACGTTGGACCACAGCGCACGCCTGCTTTCGCAGGCCCCGTCGCCGTCGCGCAGGCGCGCGAACATACCCTTGTCAAATGGGTCCAGGCCAGCCATCAAGGGAAGCGCGAAGGTCGAAATGCTGTAAGCCACAACGCCCACCAGCAAGATACGCCGCACCGCCAGCCGCCGCCAGCCGCCCCAGAGCCCGAACAGGCCGCACAGCAACGCGAGTTGCAGCAAGCCGGTGCGCGATGACGAAGCCGCATTGCCGAAGGCCAGCAGGGCCGCCGCCAGCAACACAAGAAGTTCGCCGTGCTGTTGCAAAAGTCCACTCAAGCGCTCACTGGCAAGCGCCGTGCGGCGGGAAACGGCCAGCCAGATCAGCGCCACCAGCGCCATAGTGGTCAGGCTGGCAAACTGATTGCGCTGACGCAGGTTGGCATACGCTTCGCCGAACGTTCCCTGCCGAACCCACGGCTCCAGCCCCGCTGCAAAGCCGAAATACTGTAGCAGGCCCATCACGCTGCTGGCCAGGCCCGCCACCACCAGCGCCCAGGCGAAAGGGGCAGCCCAGCGCTGCGCAAACGTGCTTTCGGCAGGCTGTTGAGTTGCCGAGCGGCGAGCAGCGCCCAGCCCAAGCAGCCCGCCCGTCGCTATCAGCGCCACCAGCCACGGCAGCACCGGCGGCGACGGCCCCGGCGCCAACGGGTTGAGCCAGGGCAGCGTCAGCAGGAAAAAAGCCAAGATCGAATGGAAAAACGTCATCGCGCCGGTATTGTCGCTTCCGCGTTTAGGCGTTGAGAAAAAGCTTGCGGGGCTAAGCGCAGGGGTGCATCTGTCAGTAGCGTGTTTTGGTGTGTTAGCATACAAACATCTTTTCACGCTTCGACATCGTCAACAAATACATCCCAATTGATTACATGACTCGCCTCACCATCACACTTTCTGAACCGCGGTACCGTGCCCTCAAAGAAACGGCCGCGCAGCGTGGCAAAACCATTGGGCAATTGGTTGATGAAAGCCTGGATTTTTATGGCGTGAAGTCGCGCGAAGAAGCACTGGATTTGGTTCGCCGGGCCCGCCTGAATAGCGGGCTTGATGAAGCACAAGCACTTGCGCTGGCCCTTGACGAAGTTCAAAAAACGCGTCAGCAGCGGTGAGCCCGGTTTTCATCATCGACACCAACGTCGTGGTGGCCGGGCTACTTACCAGCCATGCGGATTCCCCGGTGGCGCGAATTCTTGATGGCATGCTACGCGCCAACTTTCGCTTTGTGATCTCCGAGGCGCTTCTGGCTGAATATCGTCAGGTGCTGCTCAGGCCCAAACTGTCGAAGCTTCACTGGCTTTCGGCGGTCGAGGTTGATGAAGTTTTGACTGATCTGGCCCGGCACGCCATCGTCTTGCCCGTCGCCCCCCAAATGGACAAATTCTTGGCGCCGGATCCCGGCAACCAGTTTTTATGGAACCTGCTGGCCAGTCGAGACGACTTGGTGCTGGTGACCGGAGACAAGTTGCTGCTGCAGGCCGGGCCGTTGAAAGAGCGGGTCATATCGGCGGCGGATTTTCTGGTGGAGCTGCAGCGCAGAGGCATGGCGGCGCAGTAGCGGGGTTGGTCCAGAGTTCCAGGATAGGGTGACCCGGTGAGCCCAATGTAATTGCGAGGACGCGGGACCATCTGCAGCGTTGCCAACATCCAAGGTTACGACGTGA
>JANPFZ010000277.1:0-17130 GCA_031423655.1 Polaromonas sp. | reverse complement strand
CAGGCCAGTACCGGGTCGGCCGATCTGGCCGGTCATCAGCGCCAGCGCAATCAGGCAGCGCGCGTTGTCGGTTCCGTGTACGTGCTGCGACACGCCCATGCCCCACAAGATCATCGAGGCTTTGGACGTGGCGTAAAGCCTCGCGGTATAGCGGATGGTGTCGGCATCAATCCCGCAGATCGGCGCCATCGCTTCGGGGCTGTAGCCTTCAACGTTTTTGCGCAGGTCTTCGTAGCCGATGGTACGGCTGGCGATGAATTGCTCATCGACTAAGCCTTCGGTCACGATGACGTTCATCATCGCGTTCAGCAAGGCCACGTCCGTGTCGGGCTTGAACTGCAAAAAGCGGTGTGACATGCGAGCCAGGTCAGAGCGGCGCGGGTCGAGAACGACGAGCCGCGTGCCGTTTTTTATGGCGTTCTTGAGCCAGGTGGCAGCCACCGGGTGATTCACCGTCGGGTTGGCGCCAATCAGAAACACCACGTCGGCTTTGGTCACGTCCATGACGGGGTTGGAGACCGCGCCGGAACCGATGCCTTCAAGCAAAGCGACCACCGACGAGGCATGGCACAGGCGGGTGCAATGATCGACATTGTTGCTGCCGAAACCGGTGCGCACCAGCTTCTGGAAAAGATAGGCTTCCTCATTGCTGCCTTTGGCCGAACCAAAACCGGCCAGTGATTTCTTGCCATGCTGGTCACGAATCGCCGCCAGTTTGCCACCAGCAAAGTCAAGGGCTTCTTCCCAGCTGGCTTCGCGGAAAACATCCATCACGCGGTCGGGGTCCATCACGAAATCACCGGTTTTCGGTGCGTCGGCGCGGCGGATCAGTGGCACGGTGAGCCGTTGCGGGTGATGCGCATAGTCAAAGCCATAGCGGCCCTTGACGCACAGCCGGTTGTGATTCGCCGGGCCGTCACGGCCTTCGACGAACAGGATCTTGTCATCCTTGACGTTGTAGGTCAGCTGGCAACCGACGCCGCAATAAGGGCAGACCGATTCGACCTGCTTGTCGGGTACAGCCAGTGCCGCGTCGCGCGCTGGCATCAACGCGCCGGTAGGGCAGGCCTGCACGCATTCGCCACAAGCTACGCAGGTAGACGCGCCCATAGCGTCGTCCATGTCAAAGACGATTTTGGCCTGGTCGCCCCGGAAAGCCAGGCCAATCACGTCGTTCACCTGTTCGTCACGACAGGCGCGCAGGCAGCGCGTGCATTGAATGCAGGCGTCAAGGTTGACGGCGATAGCCGGGTGGCTCAAGTCCTGGCGGACCTGCTGGCGGGCTTCAAAGCGCGGTTTTCCTACGCCGAGTTTTTCCGCCCATTGATCCACTTCGTTGTGGCGGGTGTATTGTTTTTCGGGCATGTCGGACAGCAGCAGCTCCAGCACCAGTTTTTGCGAAGCTACAGCGCGCTCGCTGTCGGTGACGACTTTCATGCCTTGCGACGGGAAGCGGCAGCATGACGGCGCCAGCACGCGTTCACCATTGATCTCAACCATGCAGGAGCGGCAGTTTCCTACCGCTTCCATGCCTGCCATGTAGCAGAGTCGTGGAATCTCCACCCCTTCGCGGTCGGCGACCTGCAGCAACGTTTCATTCGTCCGGCCTGTGACTTCGCGGCCATTGAGGCTGAAGGTGACCACCGGGGCTTCCAGTTCGGCGAGTTCGGTTCTGGTGATTGCGTTCATCGTTGTACCTTTCAAGCGGCTTGCCAGCTGTCGTCAATTCAGTTCATGCGGGAAGTACTTGACCACGCAGTCGATGGGATTGGGAGCAGCCTGGCCCAGGCCGCAGATCGACGCATCGCGCATCACGAGCGACAGGTCTGACAACAGCGGCAGGTCCCACTGGGGTTGATCCATCAAATGGGCTGCTTTGGCGGTACCGACGCGGCAGGGCGTGCATTGCCCGCACGACTCGTGCTTGAAAAACTGCATGGTGTTTCGTGCGGCGCCAATGGCTGTGTCGTGATCAGACAGCACCACCACAGCGGCCGAGCCGATGAAGCAGCCGTAGGGCTGCAAAGTGTCGAAGTCCAGCGGAATGGTGTTCATCGTAGCGGGCAAAATGCCGCCCGATGCCCCGCCGGGAAGGTAGGCATAGAAGGTGTGCCCGGCCTGCATGCCGCCGCAGTATTCGTCAATCAGTTCCTGAATGGTGATGCCGGCAGCGGCCAGCTTGACGCCGGGACTATTGATGCGGCCAGAGACCGAGAACGAGCGCAGGCCTTTGCGGCCATGGCGTCCCTGGGACGCAAACCATTCCGCCCCTTTTTCAAGTATTTCGCGCACCCAGTAAAGGGTTTCGAAGTTGTGTTCAAGCGTGGGCCGTCCGAAAAGGCCAACTTGGGCAACGTAAGGAGGGCGCAGGCGCGGCATACCACGCTTGCCTTCGATCGATTCGATCATGGCTGATTCTTCACCGCAGATGTAGGCGCCGGCACCGCGTCTAAGCTCAATCTCTGGCATGTTTGCCATCGGAGGAGATAGGCGCAGCTTGACCAGTTCGGCCTCCAGCATCTCGCGGCAGCCATGGTATTCATCGCGCAGGTAGAGATAAATTTTGTCAATGTTGACCGCCCAGGCGGCGATCAGCATGCCTTCCAGAAAACGGTGCGGATCGGTTTCAAGGTAGTAGCGGTCTTTAAATGTGCCGGGTTCTCCCTCGTCAATGTTCACGGCCATCAGGCGCGGGCCGCTTTCAGCGCGGACGATGCGCCATTTGCGGCCCGTCGGAAAACCGGCGCCGCCCAGGCCGCGCAGGCTGGAGTCTTCCATGGTTTTGATAACTGATTCGAAGTTGCGCTGGCCCGAAACACATTGTTCAAGTAAGGCGTAGCCACCGGAAGAGCGGTAGCTGGCGAGGTCAATAAACTCCTGCGTCAAATGCTTCGTGGCGCCAGCTGAAACGGCTGCCTGTACGTTTTCACACGTCGCGTGCCGAACCGGGTTCTGCCCGACAACTGCGGCTGGTGCCTGCTCGCAACGGCCGATGCAGGGCGCCGGGATGACGCGTACCTCGCGGCCGAGCAGGGCGGGCAGTTTGGCCAGCAGGTCGCGTGCGCCTGCCATCTCGCAGGAAAGCCCGTCACAGACGCGCACGGTGAGTGCTGCCGGCGCCGTATCGCCTTCCTTCACGACATCGAAGTGGTGATAAAAAGTGGCGACCTCATAGACCTCGGTTTGTGCAAGCTTCATCTCCTGCGCCAAAGCCGCAAGATGGGTTGCTGACAGGTGTCCGAAATGATCCTGAATCTTGTGCAGATGCTCAATCAACAAATCAGCCTGCCGTGACGCGTCGCCCAACAAGTCTTGTACGTCCTTCAGCGCGGTCGGGTCAACGCGGCGTCCCTTGGGGGCTTCGCGCTTTCGCTGTCTCTCCGCATTTTTTACGGCGATGGGGATGATCGGGTAGTTCATGGGAGTCTCGGTTTTCTTCGTCGGGGCGATCACTTAGCCATTGCTGCATTTAACGCCTAGTGGCGTGCGTTTTAAAACTTTCAATTCTTCACTGCACCTCATTTTGTGTGCATACACCTATTGCATGGCGTCAAAGCGTTTTTGGGAACTGGGTTTCAAGCTCTGTCAGTCGTTTGCGTAGATTTCGTTCCTCCGCAAAACGGTCTGTCTCATCGCGAATGACGGCAACTATTGACGACACCTTTTGATCGGAAGAATGCAGCAGCGCCACCGTGAATGCGATTGAGAGTGCATGTCCGTCCTTGTGGACCGCAGGCACTTTGAGAACGTCGTGGCCGTACTTGGTTTGCCCGGTCTGCATGGTTTTGTGGTAACCGTCCCAATGCCGTTTCTGATGCCGCTGCGGCGTGATCAGATCAAGCGATTGGCCCATGGCTTCATCTTGCGTGTAACCGAACAGGTGACTCGCCGCTGGGTTCCAGAAAATAATGGCGCCGCTCGCATCAGCGGCAATGACGGCATCACCTACCGCGTTGACGAGTTGCCTGAAGTCGATTTCCGATTGCATAAGTAGCCTGCTGCCTAGTTGGTGTTTCAAGCGAAAACGGCGCCCATTTGAACGCCGTCTTTCGTGTACCCCTAAAAGGGAGATTTCATCTTAAAGCTAGCTCAAACCGCCCCAGCGGCATGCATGCTGGCGACCTGGTCTTTAGAGTATCCCAACTCGGCGAGAACTTCGTCTGTATGCTCGCCCAACAACGGAGAACCGGTGATCTCTGGTTTGAGATCAGAGAACTTGATCGGGCTGCCCACGGTGAAATAGCTGCCGCGCTCTTTATGAGGCACTTCGACGATAGAGCCACTTGCCCTCAGCGACGGGTCGTTCAACAGTTCTTTCATGGAGAGCACCGGGGCGCACGGAATGTCGAACTTGCGCAGAATGTCCACCGCTTCGAACTTGGTTTTGTCCTTGAGCCAGTCTTCGATTGTGGCGAAGATGTCGGTGATGTGCGGCTGACGTGCCTTGGGCGTGGTGTAGGCCGGGTCAGTCTTCCACTCTGGCTTGCCCAAGGCATCACAAATCGGCGCCCAGGCGTGGCCTTGAACGGTGAAGTAGATATAGGCGTTCGGGTCGGTTTGCCAACCCTTGCACTTCAAAATCCAGCCGGGCTGACCGCCACCGCCAGCGTTACCGCCACGAGGCACCACGTCGGTGAAAGACTCGTGCGGGTACTGTGGATACTCTTCCAGGTAGCCGAGTTTGTCGAGACGCAATTGGTCGCGCATTTTGACGCGGCACAGATTGAGCACGGCGTCTTGCATGGCTACAGCCACTTTCTGGCCCTTGCCGGTTTGTTGGCGACCAATGTAGGCTGTCAGGATGCCGATGGCCAGGTGCATGCCGGTGTTGCTGTCGCCCAGGGCGGCAGCCGAAATCATGGGACCGGATTGCTCGCCTTTCCACCAGCCGGTGGTGGAGGCTGCGCCACCGGCGCACTGAGCCACGTTTTCATAAACCTTCAGGTCTTCGTAATGATGACCGTCGCTAAAACCCTTGACCGAGGCCAGGATCAATGCAGGGTTGAGTTCCTGAATGCGTTCCCAGGAAAATCCCATGCGGTCCAGCGCACCCGGTCCAAAATTTTCTACCAGCACATCGCTTTCTTTGATGAGCTTCTCCAGAATGGCTTTGCCTTCAGGCTTTTTTGTGTCAAGAGACAAGGAGCGCTTGTTGCTGTTGAGCATGGTGAAATACAGCGCGTCGACATTCGGGATGTCTCGCAACTGGCTTCGCGTCACGTCGCCAGCACCAGGCCGCTCGACCTTGATCACGTCAGCGCCGAACCAGGCCAGCATTTGTGTGCAAGCCGGACCTGCCTGCACATGCGTGAAGTCAATGATCTTGATGCCGTTGAGGGGTTTGTTCATGATTTTCGTTTCCTTATCAATGGTTTAAGTTACTTCTTTTTGGCTGCGCTGGTCGGGTTCAGACTGGTGATGCGGCCGCTCTCGGTGCCGGCGGTTTCATCGATGACGGCGTTGATCAGAGTGGGTTTGCCTGAGCGAATGGCCTCGTTCAAAGCTGTTCGCAGCTCTTCGGGCGTCGTGGCGTGTACGCCGATGCCGCCAAACGCTTCCATCATTTTGTCGTAACGGGCATTCTTGACGAAAACGGTGGGTGCCACGTCGGGACCGCCGGTCGGATTCACGTCGGTACCACGGTAGATGCCGTTGTTGTTGAAGACGACCACGCAGACAGGCAGGTTATAGCGGCAAATCGTTTCGACTTCCATACCGCTGAATCCAAAAGCGCTGTCGCCCTCGATGGCAATGACCGGCTTGCCGGTTACGACGGCGGCAGCAATGGAAAAACCCATGCCGATGCCCATAATGCCCCAAGTGCCCACGTCAAGACGTTTGCGCGGCAGGTACATGTCGACGATGCTGCGGGCGAAGTCCAGGGTGTTGGCGCCTTCATTGACCACAATGGCTTCGGGATTGGCCTTGACTGCATTGCGGATCACGTTGAGTGCGCTCTGAAAATTCATCACCGGCGGGTTCTTGGCCAGCGTTTCGGCCATCTTGGCGATATTCTTGTCGCGGCGATCATAGATAGCGCCAGTCCATTCGACGGGCGGCTTGGCCCAGTTTGAACCCATGCCTGCAACCAATGCGGATACGCACGAGCCGATGTCGCCGATTAGCGGCGCTTCGATAGCGACGTTGCTGTCGATCTCGGTCGGAGCGATGTCGATCTGGATGAATTGCTTGGCGCCCTTGTCCTGAGCCCAGGTTTTTCCTTTGCCGTGCGATAGCAACCAGTTCAGTCGCGCACCGACCAGCATCACCACGTCGGCTTCTGCCAGCACGTAAGAGCGTGCCGCAGAAGCTGATTGACCATGTGTGTCAGGCAGCAGCCCCTTGGCCATGGACATCGGCAGGTAGGGAATACCGGATTTCTCGACCAGCGCGCGAATGTCTGCATCGGCGCGGGCATACGCTGCTCCTTTGCCGAGGATGATCAACGGGCGTTTGGCCCCTTTGAGAAGGTCCAGCGCCCGCTGCACGGAATCGGGCGCTGGAAGCTGGCGTGGGGCCGCATCGACAACCTTGATCAGCGACCTCTTGCCAGCTTCGGCTGTCATGGTCTGCGAGAACAGTTTGGCCGGCAGATCAAGATAGACACCGCCCGGCCGACCTGACAACGCAGAGCGGATGGCACGCGCAATACCAACGCCGATATCTTCAGCATGCAGAACGCGAAATGCCGCCTTGCACAGGGGCTTGGCGATGGCGAGCTGGTCCATCTCTTCGTAGTCGCCCTGCTGTAGATCGACAATCTCGCGCTCGCTGGAGCCGCTAATCAGAATCATCGGGAAGCAGTTGGTTGTCGCGTTGGTCAGCGCGGTCAAGCCGTTCAGAAAGCCCGGTGCCGACACCGTCAGCGCGATACCCGGCTTCTGGGTCAAAAAACCGGCGGCTGCAGCTGCGTTACCCGCATGCTGCTCGTGGCGAAACGAGATGACCCGCATGCCTTCGGCCTGCGCCATGCGCGTGAGATCGGTGATGGGAATGCCGGGAACACCAAATATGGTGTCGATGCCGTTGAGCTTCAGCGCGTCGATGACGAGATGGAAGCCATCTGTCATTTCGGGTGATTGCGTGTTGTCTGTCATGGTGAGAGGTCTCTTGGTTTGACTTGGATAGAAATGAAGCTGTACGCCTGGCAACGCCTACTGGCCTGGCAAGAAACTCTTTGACCTTGCAAGAGAAATTTTGCCGATCGGTTTCACCGCCATTGCCAGCGGTTCAGGAAGGCGATTTATCCCCTCGGGGTATCATAGAAAGCGATACCGGTTCTACCATTGACCACGGTCAATTTTCGTTGCATGGAAGGTGTTGCGCCGAAGCGCCCTGCTTATTCCCAACCTTAGTGCAGCCATGTCGTCAGTCAGTAATCATCCCGATAAAAACATCATCCGGGTTCAGCTCGGGCAGAACCTTGTATTGAAAGGAATGACGGCCGAGCAGAGTGCGGAGCTTGAATCCCATCTTGTCATTGTTGATGCCCAAAAAGGCGACACCTTGCTGCATCAAGGTGCTCACGAAATGGAGCAATACTTCATTCTCGATGGCATTCTCAAGCGTGTCGTGACCAATCAGCAGGCAAAGGAAATGATCTTGCGGTTCGCCGATGAGCGCGATATGGAAACCAGCTACGCAGCCTGGCGATTGGGAACTCCGACGCCTTACAGCACGGTGTGCGTGACCAAGACCCGGGTGGCGAAGTTGCCGTTGCCAGAGTGGGTGGCTTTCCTGAACCGTAATCCGGAAATCAAGCAGTCGTTTGAATATTACGTGATGCGCCTGATGAGCGAGATCATGGCTCATACCATCACGCTTCATCTGCTTGATGCGCCGGGCCGGGTCAAGCGATTTCTGCGAAAGCATCCTGAGCTTTTCGAGCGGATACCCAAAAAAGAGCTCGCTTCCTATTTGAATCTCTCTGCTGAAACACTCAGCCGTTTGAAGCAGCGCGGGAAGATATAGACACCTCGGGTTTAAGCCCAACGAACCGGGAGCCAACACAAAAAAAGCCCCTGACGGTTTTCTGTTCAGGGGCTTGAATCGATCCAACGGTTTGAGATCAGTCGACAGGTTGCTCAGCGGCAAACTCGCTTTTCTTGGGTGGCCTGATTTTGGCGATTGCACGCGAGAGCAGTGGCCACAACAACAGAACCAATGCCAGCGTTGAGATGCCGCCCACCAGCGGATTCGACCAGAGAATAGACAGCTCGCCCTGCGAGACCAGCATCGCCTGGCGAAAAGAATCTTCAGCCTTGTCACCAAGCACCAGTGCAAGCACCAGCGGCGCCAGGGGATAGTCCAGTTTCTTGAACAGATAGCCAACCACACCGAACAGCATCATGAACCAGATATCCAGCATGGCGTTGTGGACGGTGTAAGCGCCGATAGCGCAAATCACGACGATGACCGGCGCGATGATCGAAAAGGGAATTCTTAAGATCGAGGCAAATAGCGGAACCGTGGTTAGCACCACAATCAGTCCGACCAGATTACCTAGATACATACTGGCGATAAGACCCCAAACAAAGTCTTTTTGCTCCACGAAAAGCAGAGGTCCAGGTTGCAGGCCCCAGATCAGAAGGCCGCCGAGCAGCACAGCTGCCGTTGGCGAGCCCGGGATGCCCAAAGCCAGCATCGGAAGGAGTGCGCTGGTACCTGCAGCGTGTGCCGCTGTTTCTGGAGCGATTACGCCTTCAATTTGCCCTGTGCCGAACTTGGCGCCATTTTTGGACATTTTCTTGGCCAAACCGTAGCTCATGAAAGACGCTGGTGTAGCACCGCCGGGGGTAATGCCCATCCAGATGCCAATCAGCGAGCTTCGGATAGTCGTCATCCAGTATTGGGGAAGTTTCTTCCATGTTTCAAAAACGACTTTTGAATCAATCTTTGCGCTCTTGCCGGAAAAGGCGAGACCTTCCTCCATGGACAGCAGGATTTCTCCGATGCCGAACAGGCCAATCACGCCGATCAGGAAGTCGAACCCACGCATCAGATCAGGAAAACCAAAAGTCAGGCGCAACTGTCCCGTCACCGTGTCCATGCCAACAGCTGCCAGCGCAAAGCCGATGGCCATGGACGCCAGGATTTTGAATGGCGAGCCTTTGCCCATGCCGACGAAGCTGCAGAAGGTGAGTAGATACACGGCAAAGAACTCTGGCGGTCCAAACTTCAGCGCAAATTTTGCGACCAGCGGCGCAAGAAAAGTGATCATGATGACCGCTACCAGCGCACCGATGAACGATGAGGTAAATGCGGTGGTCAGCGCAGCCCCGGCCTGCCCGTTCTGCGCCATAGGGTAGCCGTCAAAAGTCGTGGCAACTGACCACGGCTCGCCGGGGATATTGAAAAGAATCGATGTGATGGCGCCGCCAAACAGCGCACCCCAATAAATGCATGAAAGCATGATGATCGCTGACGTCGGCGTCATCGTAAAAGTCAACGGAAGCAAAATAGCTACCCCGTTAGCTCCCCCCAGGCCGGGTAACACGCCGATCAGTACGCCAAGGATGATGCCGACGAACATGAGGAGCATGTTCATCGGCGTCAAAATGATGCTGAAGCCGTGAAAAAGCGCGTTGAGTTCTTCCATTTCTTGTGTCCGGTCGGTAAGGTCTGTAGGCTTGGGTGGAGGGATAGGCTCAATAGCCCAGGAATCGCAACGGGTCAAATTGACCTTTGAATAGCGGCACCTTGAACCACACCTCAAACATGAAGAAAAACAGTACGACGACAGCTACTGCAACGATCACGCTCTTAAGCCAGGTGTACTTGCCGAGGATCACCATGAAAAGTGCGATGTACACCGCCGACGCCACGTACAACCCCAAAAACTGGACCGCACCGACGTAAACCAGGGCCGGCAGCAGAACAGCCAGAACCCGATTCAGCTGATCTCGGTCTACGAAGACTTCGGTGTTCTTGTTCTTGGTGAAAAGGGCTTGGTAAATGATGCCAACACCCGAGATGCACAGAAGTACGCCGATATAAAAAGGAAAATAGCCAGAACCTGGTCCATCGCTGGTCCAGCCTGAGCCGAGCGCGCGACTGCCGAAGATAACGACCAGCCCCATCGCCAGTACGCACAGGGCGACCACGGCTTCGACGATATGGGTAGAAACGCCCGAGGCGGGGGTGTGGTTTGGCTCCATGCGGAACTCCTGCTGCATAGGTTACCCGGCTAAGGGCAGAAACTGGTGAGGTATTCGGGCCGGCGCATGACCTGGCCGACCTGAATGGAAAGACGCCAATGGCCTGGCGTCTCCGGAACTTCTTATTTAGCGAGGAAGCCCGCTTCTTTCATCAGATCACGATGGCGGTTTTCGGCAGTGGCTAACCATTTTCCGAATTCGTCGCCCGACATGACGGTCTGATTCAGGGCGCCTTTTTCCATGTAATCTTTCCACTCGGGTGTTTCGCGGACTTTTTTGAGCAGGTTGACGTAGAAGTCGGTCTGTTCCTTGGTCACGCCTGGCGGCATGAAGACACCGCGGAGCATGGTGTAGTCGGTCGGCACGCCCGATTCCTTGCAAGTCGGAATATCACCCCACGACATCGAGTCAGTGACTTTTGTTTTGTAAGGCATGCGCTTGTCGTCGAACACGCACAGGGCACGTAGCTGACCGGCGCGCCATTGGGCGACCGCTTCGATCGGATTGTTCACCGTCGAGTCGATGTGTTTCCCGACGAGCTGAACCGCAACTTCCCCGCCGCCTTTAAAAGGTACATAGATGAACTTGGTTCCGGTCGCCTGCTCTATGCCGACAGTAATAATCTGGTCTTCCTGTTTGGACCCGGTACCCCCCATCTTCATTTTGCTGGGGCCTGCCGCTTTGACCGCAGCGAGGTAGTCTTTCGCGGTTTTATATGGAGACTCTGCATTGACCCACAGCACAAACTGATCGAGTGCCATCATCGATACGGGAGTCATGTCGCGCCAGTTGAATGGCACACCGGTAGCCAGAGGCGTCGTAAAAAGGTTTGACAGGGTGACGACGATCTTGTGGGGGTCACCTTTAGCGCCTTTAATCTCGAGAAAGCCTTCTGCGCCTGCTCCGCCAGACTTATTCACGACGATAAGCGGCTCTTTCATCAGTTTGTGCTTGATGACAATGCCTTGAATCAGGCGTGCCATCTGGTCGGCGCCTCCACCTGTGCCGGCTGGTACAACAAACTCGACTGCTTTGGTGGGTTCCCAAGCCGCATGCGCCGGTGCGGCCAATGCAAGCAAGCCTAGTACGAAGGCTACGGCTGGTGTTGCCACTTCGTTCCTGAGTGCTGCGAATCTGTTCTGCATCTCGTTTTCTCCTGTGTAAGGTAACGTTGTCCTGGCCCGAAAAACTTTAATTTCGAGACCGAAAGGTAACATACGCAGATGGTGTTCCGTCACAGCAAGAAAGCTCTTGACGGGGGTCAAGTTTCATCCTCTTGTTGATCTCTTCAAGGGTAAGTCCCGAGGCTGGAAGTTGGCAGCTATCGTCGCAGCTGACTCGGCGCCTTGCCAAACAGGCCATATTTTTTTCCTGACTTTTGCTGAAGACAGAGGAAGGAAATTCTGCCTGGCGGCCTGTGATGGAAACGCGAAGACGGGACCGTTCAGACGGGATTATTTACCGGTGCAGCTAACGCATCACAAAGTACCCGGCCAGCGCGTAAAGGGCACAAGCGAATATTTTCTTCAGCGGCCGTATGTCCATTCGATGCGCCGTGCGCGCACCCAGAGGAGCCGTAATCACGCTCGCCGCAGAAATGACAAGCAACCCCGGCAAGTAAAGGTAGCCAAATGAGCCCATCGGCATTTGTGGCATGTCCTGCCCGGCCCAGATGTAACCCAGTGTGCCGGCAAGCGCGATCGGAAAGCCCAGTGCTGATGAAGTGCCCACAGCGTCGTGAATTTTAATGTTGCACCAGGTCATAAATGGCACTGAGATGAACGCTCCCCCGGCACCCACCAGTGAAGACAACATGCCGATAAGCCCGCCCATGCCGAATGTGACGAGGCGGCCTGGCAAGGTCCGCGTGGGCTTGGGCTTGCGATCAATAAACATCTGGGTCGCGGAGAAGGCCACGAAGAAAGCAAATAGAACGCCAAGCACTTTTGTCGGCAGCGCAACCGCAGCCTGTGCGCCCAGCAGCGAACCGAGCACAATGCCCGGCGCCAATAGCCGGACAAGCGGCCAGAGGACCGCGTCACGGCGATGGTGGGCACGCACAGAAGCCAGTGAGGTGAAGCAGATCGTGGCCAGTGAGGTGGCCACTGCCATTTTTACGGTGTACTGCTCAGGGTAGCCCTGAGAGCCCAGGATGAAGGTCACAAACGGCACCATCAGCATGCCGCCGCCGAGGCCGAGCAAGCCAGCCAGAAAACCAGTGCAAAGTCCCAAGAGCGCCAACTGCGCTATCAGAGAAGGTTCAAGAGTCACATGGTTCATTTTTTGGTGACGCACACTGACGCACACTGACGCATAGGCAGACGCACGCTCCAACAGAGACCGCACTGTTGGCACGAATTAAAAGCGAAAAAAGGGTGTCTGCGAGTACCACTGGACCGTCATCCTGAACCAGGGTTCAGGTGGGCGAGGGCAGTCTGGCTTCGGGTTCGTCTAACGCGAGACGATCACACCTGCCAGACAATTTACCAAGCCCGTGCTCGAAGAGCATTGGTTCAAGGAAATATAAAGCCCAATGCGCACCGCAGACATACGAATTGTAGGCCCTTGGGGCAAAAATCTACAGCTGATTTGCGGCCGATCAAGCGCGCAAAAAGGTTAAAGCAGACGGCCGTCCCCGCCGAGCGCAGCGTCCAGCTTTTGCAGAAGCGACGTGAGCTGCGGATCTGCGCCTGACCCGCTTGTTAAAGGCCGCTCGCCGTAAGCTGCCGATGCGGGCGCCTGGGCAGGCCGATCTGCAGCGCTGACGCGCTCTGGCAACTCAAACGCCAGATTGAGCGCAGCGAGCACGGCAATGCGGTCGCGCGCCTTGATTTTTCCGGCATCCCGAATTTTGCACATCGCGATGTCTACGCGATTGACCGCATCAAGCATGCGTGCATCACCGTTTTCAGGGCATCCGAGCAGGTAGCTCTGGCCCATGATCTGGACTTCAAGTTGCTTCATCACTGGCTTCCTGCCGATGGTTTTCCGCTATAAAGCGTGCTTTCCGGGAGACGCTCAAGCAAGGCATCAACACGAGCGCGGGCCGCGTTCAAACGCGACTGCAGCGAGTCGCGCTCATGCATCAACACGCTGACCTGATCGCTCAAAAGCGCGTTGGTACGCTGCAATTCTTCATAACGCAGCAACAGGCGCTCGACGCGCTCGGTGATCTGGTCGATTTGGGTTTGGTTCGACATAACAAGGAAGATTGTAGGGTTTGGCGAAACCGGCAGCGTAGAATCCGCCTCGTTGGTGCTCGCGGTGTGGTTCACACGCCGCAGTTCAACGGGAAGCAGGAGGAAGTCAAGACCGGCCGAAGGGATTTACCCCATTCAGCGGCGCCAAGACAACTAACCTGCGCTGCCCCCGCAACGGTAAACGGACGAATGCCACTTCCGACAAATAGTTGGAAAAAGCATTTCGCTTTCATCATTAGCCACTGAGCGTTTCGAACACGCGCTTGGGAAGGCGATGAAGGTAGTTCCGTCAGCCCGGATACCGGCCAACAAGGTGGGTAGCCGTATCGATTTTTCGATGCGGTTGCTCGTAACGCTCATGCACTGGCGGGGAAGCCGGTGAGAGCACTTCGTTGATTGTTCTTCATGAAAAAAAATAGCTTTCGTGCGCGACCGGCTCTGCTGGTGCTTTCCTTCGTCTGTACCCAGGCCGCGCTGGCGCAATCTTCTGCGGTATCGGGTCAGCTCAATCCGGTCGTCGTGACCGCCACACGCAATTCGCAATTGCTCGGGTCCGCTTTGCCCTTCACCAGTGTCATCACCCGCGAGGACATCGAGCGCTCGCAAGCCACCGATCTGGTCACGCTATTACAGCGCGAAGCAGGCCTGCAGCGCACGCAAAACGGCGGCATTGGTTCGGTCTCCAGTGTCTTCATTCGAGGTGCCGCATCGCTGCAAACCCTGGTGCTGATTGACGGCGTTCCGCAGAACAAGCAGGACGCCTCGGGCGCGGTGAGCCTGGAGCATCTGATGCTGGAGAACGTTGAGCGCGTCGAAATCGTTCGCGGCAATGTGTCGGCAATTTATGGTTCGGGCGCCATTGGCGGCGTGATCCAGATATTCACCAAAACCGGCAGCCGCGAGCCATCGGCCAGCCTGTCAGCGCAGGTCGGGCCGCGCGCCACGCGCAAGCTGTCGGGCAGTTTCAGCGGCAGTGCGGGCAACACGGCCATCAGCGTCGGCGTTTCTCGGTTTTCGACCGACGGCTTTTCAACCTTTGATACGACTCAGTTTCCCTCGGCTAATCCTGATGCCGACGGCTACCGGAATACCTCGGGCAATTTGTCGCTCACGCACACGCTGTCGCCTGATCACCAATTCGGCGTGCGGGTTTCGAAAGCAACCGGCGTCACGGCTTATGACAACGCCTATGGTGCGCCGACCGACATTCAGACCGCCACCACGCGTCTGAGCCAGGCTGCCCTGTTTACCGACAATACCTTTGGTCGCTGGCGCAGCCGAATCACGTTGAGCGAGCAATCTGACAAAAGTGAGACGCGGGACGACGGGGTATTCGGCTCCAACGACGGTTTCAGAACGAAGGCCAGGGTGATCAACTGGGTCAACACCGTTTCTCTTGGCGGCGGCTGGCTGGCCACAGCCGGTCTGGAAAGACAGAAGCAAAGCGTTGACACCAACACGACATCCGCCTTCGCAACGCCCTATGCAAGCTCGCGCAATGCCACCGCCGTCTTCGCTGGCGTGGAAGGACAAGTCGCTGGCGGTGGTCTTCAGCTCAACGTCAGACGCGACAAGGTCGGTGACCTGGCTGAGACCACGGGCTACGCCGGCTACGGTTATCCGCTGACGCAGCAGATCAAGCTGATCGGCAGCATCTCGACGGCCTTCAATGCGCCGCCGCTGGGTTATCTTTTTGCACCGGGTTTTGGCAACCCCAGCCTGCGGCCGGAATTGGCGCGCAGCAAGGAACTCGGTTTGCAGTACGAGCAGGGCAGCCAGTTTGTGCGCGCTGCCTACTTCGATACCCGTGTCAAGGACCAGCTCAATTTCGACAACACCACATTCGCATTCGCCAATATCGGACGTACCCGCAACAAGGGCTGGGAGCTGTCATACAAGGCGTCACTGGGCGACACCGATCTTCGCAGCAGCCTGACGCTGCAGGACCCCGTCGATGAGAGTACCGGGCAGCCGCTGACCCGACGCGCCAAAACCCTGTTCTCTGCGGGCGTGTCTCATGCCGTCGGTGCGTGGCGTCTCGGTGCCGATCTGCAGTACAGTGGAAAACGGCCTGACGCCTATGCTGATCCGCTGACCTTCGCGACGGTCAACACCACGCTGGCAGCCTACTCGGTCGTTGATTTGAGCTTGTCTTACCGCGTCAGTCGGGCCGTGGAGCTCAAAGCCCGTCTCGACAATGTGAGCAACGAGAAATACCAGACGGTTTACGGCTATAACCAGCAGCCGCGCAGCGCGTATGTGGGCGTGACCTGGACGCCGATGCGCTAGCGCGCCAGGTTTGAAACTCTTTCTGGATCACCTCGCTGTGCAATCAACGTCACCATTGGGTCCACAGCGCATCGTCTGCCTCACAGAAGAAACCACCGAGTGGTTGTACCTGCTCGGGGAAGAGGCGCGCATCGTGGGCATTTCAGGCTACACGGTGCGGCCGCGGCGGGCGCGGGAAGAAAAGCCAAAGGTCAGCGCCTTTCTCAGCGCCAAAATCGACAAGATTCTGGCGCTGGAGCCCGACTGTGTTTTTGGTTTTTCTGATCTGCAGGCCGACATTGCCAGCGCGTTGATCAAGCACGGTGTGCAGGTCACCGTGTTTAACCAACGCAGCGTGGCCGAGATTTTTTCCATGATGTACCAGGTCGCCGCGATGGTGGGGCAGGCCGACAGGGGGCTGGTGCTGATGCAGGCCATGCGCGAGCGTCTGCAGGCCATCGAAGTGGCGGCGATGGCCTTGCCGCGCCGGCCCCGGGTGTTTTTCGAGGAGTGGGACGAGCCGCACATCAGTGCGATTCGCTGGGTGTCGGAGCTGCTCGGCATCGCGGGTGGCGACGACTGCTTTGCCGAGCTCAGCACGGAATCGCTCGGCAAAAACCGCATCATTGCCGACGACGGCGAGATCGTTCGGCGCAACCCCGACATCATCATCGGCTCGTGGTGCGGAAAAAAATTTCGCGCCGAAAAAGTGGCTGCACGCGATGGCTGGCAGGGCGTCAGCGCCGTCAAAAACCAGCAGCTGTTTGAAGTGAAATCGGCCGACATCCTGCAACCCGGCCCGGCTGCGTTGACCGATGGCGTCGAGCGTCTACACCGCATCGTGACCGCCTGGGCCAGCTGCTATGCCTGAAGGCCTGACGATTGCGCGCTCGGAGCTGATTCTGGGCGGCCAGAAAAGCGGCAAGTCGCGCCGTGCCGAACAGCTCGCCAGCGCGTGGCTGGCGCAGTCGCCGCAGCACCGGGCCGTGTTGCTTGCCACCGCGCAGGCCGGTGACGACGAGATGCGGGAACGCATCGTCCGCCACCAGCAAGACCGGGCTGCACGCGTTCCCGACCTGCTGACCATCGAGGAGCCGCTGGCGCTGGCCGAGGCGATCACGCAGCATGGAAACACGCAGACTCTGGTGCTGGTCGATTGCCTGACCCTGTGGCTGACCAATTACCTGTTTCCTTGCCTTGATTTTGAGTCAAATACGCCTCTAGCCCAGGAATTACCTGCGCAAGCGGCTACTGTTTTGATAGCGATTGAAAATTCACCAGGCCCGGTGGTACTCGTCAGTAACGAGATCGGCCTAGGCATCATTCCGATGGGCCGGCCGACACGCGAGTTCGTTGACACGCTAGGGCGGCTCAACCAGGACATGGCGCAGGTGTGCGAACGGGTCACGTTCATGGCTGCTGGTTTGCCGCTGACGCTGAAGGGCCAGCAATGAGGCTTTTGCTGGCGTCGTTCGCGGTATTTCTTTTCGGACTGCTCGGACCAG
>JANPFZ010000276.1:0-3103 GCA_031423655.1 Polaromonas sp. | reverse complement strand
GATATGGGACAAAAAATCAACCCAACCGGGTTCCGCCTTTCCGTCAGCCGCAACTGGTCGAGCCGCTGGTACGCCAGCAACCGTGACTTCGCCGGCATGCTGGCTGAAGACATCAAGGTGCGCGAGTACCTGAAAAAGAAGCTTAAGAACGCTGCGGTTTCGCGCGTCCTGATCGAACGTCCCGCCAAAAATGCACGCATCACGATTTTCTCGGCACGTCCGGGTGTGGTGATCGGCAAAAAAGGCGAAGACATCGAAGCACTGAAAAAAGAACTGAGCCGCCAGCTGGGCGTGCCGGTCGCCGTGAACATTGAAGAAGTTCGCAAGCCTGAAATTGATGCCAAGCTGATCGCCGACAGCATCACGCAGCAGCTTGAAAAACGCATCATGTTTCGCCGTGCGATGAAGCGCGCCATGCAAAACGCCATGCGTCTGGGTGCCCTGGGCATCAAGATCATGTCGTCGGGCCGTCTGAATGGCATTGAAATTGCCCGTTGCGAGTGGTACCGCGAAGGTCGCGTGCCGCTCCACACCCTGCGCGCCGACATCGACTACGGCACCTCTGAAGCCAAGACCACCTATGGTGTGATTGGCGTCAAGGTCTGGGTCTACAAGGGCGATACGCTGGGCCGCGGTGATTCACCCGGTGCCCGCATGATCGACGTGCCACCAGATGATGAGCGCAAGCCACGCGGTCCGCGTCGTGATGCCCGTCCGGGCGAGCGCACTGACCGTCCTGCACCCCGTACGGCCCGCCCTGCGGCGCGTGTCCCGGCTGGTGCGACCAACGTTGCGCCTGCCGATGGCAGCGACAAGCCGGCTGAAGCTACTCCTGGTAGTGAAGCCCCGAAAACCACCGTTAAGCGCGTCCGTAAAGCCGCGCCAGCTGCAGCAGCTGACGGTGCCAAGACCGAGTAATCGGTCAGAATAACGGAGAATTTAAATGCTGCAACCCGCTCGCAGAAAATACCGCAAAGAGCAAAAAGGCCGTAACACCGGCGTCGCTACACGAGGCAACTCGGTGGCGTTCGGTGATTTCGGTCTCAAATGCACTGATCGCGGCCGCCTCACGGCTCGCCAGATCGAAGCCGCACGTCGTGCGATTTCCCGCCACGTCAAACGTGGTGGCCGGATCTGGATCCGAGTCTTCCCGGACAAACCGATTTCCCAAAAGCCTGCTGAAGTGCGTATGGGTAACGGTAAAGGTAACCCGGAGTACTACGTGGCTGAAATCCAGCCTGGCAAGATCGTTTTTGAAATCGTCGGCGTGCCTGAAGAACTGGCTCGCGAAGCGTTCCGCCTGGCATCTGCCAAGCTCCCGCTGCGCACCACCTTCGTTAGCCGCATGATTGGCCAGTAAGGGGATATCACCATGACCAAATCTACTGAACTGCGCCAAAAAGACGTTGCCGGCCTGAAAACCGAAGTCAAGGCACTGCAAAAGGCCCATTTTGGCCTGCGCATGCAAAAAGCTACGCAACAACTCGGCAACACCTCGACGCTGCGTTCAACACGCCGTTCTATCGCTCGCGCCAAAACCATTTTGGCCGAGACCATCGTCAAACAGGGAGCCAAATAATGACGGAAGTAACTGCTGAAGTTAAAAAGTCCCTTAAGCGCACCTTGATTGGCAAGGTCGTGAGCGACAAGCGCGCCAAGACCGTGACGGTTCTGGTCGAGCGCCGCGTCAAGCACGAGCTATACGGCAAGATCGTGTCGCTGTCAAGCAAGTACCACGCCCACGACGAAAAAGGCGAGTACAAGACCGGCGACATGATCGAGATTACTGAAAGCCGTCCAATCTCCAAAACCAAGAACTGGGTTGTCACCCGTCTGGTTCAAAAAGCCGCCATCGTGTAAGTTCTGCTCTGCAGGCTTTACCATTAAGGCTAAAAAAACGGCTCATCATGTGGGCCGTTTTTGTTTCCACCATCGTCGCGTGATGCTTTTCGCCCCTCGTTGTTTCGCGGCGTTCGCCTGAACAGCTGTCAACTGATTGGCTGCCAGCTGGAGGGCTAGGAGAAGGTGGGGCCTCGTACCTTGGTCCGTGATTCCCACTAAGATCATGGCTATATATTGAAAATTACGCGTTCAACTCAAATATGGAGCATTCAATGATCAAAGTAGGCGACACCCTTCCCGCAACGACGCTGATGGAGTTCTCAGAGGTCGAAGGCAACGGTTGCAGCATCGGCCCAAACGCGGTCGATGTGGCAAAGGCCACCGCTGGCAAGACCATTGCCCTGTTTGCACTGCCCGGCGCGTTCACGCCCACCTGCTCGGCCAAGCATGTCCCCAGTTATGTCGACAAATTTTCCGAGCTCAAGGCTGCCGGTATTGATGAAATCTGGTGCGTCAGCGTTAACGACGCTTTCGTCATGGGTGCGTGGGCGCGCGAGCAGAAAATCGGTGACAAGGTACGTATGCTGGCCGACGGCAGCGCGGACTTCACCAAGGCTACTGGCCTGACGCTTGACCTGACGGCGCGGGGCATGGGTCTGCGTAGCAACCGCTATTCAATGCTGATCAAAGACGGCAAGGTCGCCAGTCTGAATGTGGAAGCGGCCGGTAAATTTGAAGTCAGCGACGGGGCAACGCTGCTGGCGCAGGCCAAGGCCTGATCGACTTCTCGCTGCATCAGGCACTGACTGAAGGTCGGTGGCTTTCTTGTTCGGAGAACCCTTTGGTATCCAGTCAAACACTATTATTTTAATAGCTGCTTACGTATATTTTACTAGGGCTAGCGCCGGATTTTAATCAAAGATCAACCTTCAGGTAGTGGGCGCCGGCAATCGGGTTGTGGTAGTAAGGCGGAATGCTGATGAAGCCCAGATCAACGTACAGGGCGCGCGCCGACTCCATGTCGTCCAGCGTGTCCAGCAGCACGCTGTGGTAGCCCGCGACGCGTGCTGCGTCAAGCGTCGCCTCGGCCAGCTGGCGCCCCAGGCCTGAACCCCGATACGTCCTGCGAACATACAGGCGTTTCATTTCGGCGGCATTTGGGCAGTCCACCGAATGGAGGGGCCTGAGCGCGCAGCAGCCAGCGACAACCCCATCAATCAGCGCCAGCAGCAGCGCACCCCGGGGGCTGGCGTATTCGCCG
>JANPFZ010000275.1:0-1554 GCA_031423655.1 Polaromonas sp. | reverse complement strand
CGGTGAAATTGCGTCCAGCTTCACCCAGTCGCGGTTCGCGCGCTGGAACACCGCCAGCTCCTGTCCGTCACTGGAGAGCACGCGCGCCGGCTGCTGCGACTTGGCCTTGCTGATGTCGGTGATGCTGGGCGTGAACGGAATCAGCACCAGCACATAGACCAGCAGCAGCACCGGCAAGGCCGCCAGCGACAGCGCCATGCCTCGAAGCGTGGGGTGGCGCAGGCGGGTGATAGCTTCTGCAGCGAAAGGTTTGATGCGATCGAATGGAATCTTCATGAGCAGCCAGTTTAAGCGGCTCGCTGCGCTGCACCTGTCAGACGGCGGCCCTGGTTGCCGGTACGTTCCTTCCTGGTAGCAACCCGGCTACACGCCGCCGCGCCATAACGCACACAATGATCAAATGTCGGCGTGTGCTGACGATGCTTTTCTTCCATACGGAGTACCAAGGCGATGACCGATTCCTGGACGGGCTGGTTTTCCCCCGCCGTTGCGCTGGTGTTTCTGGGCATCGCCACGCTGCTGGTGGTCGTCATCTGGTCGATCAAACGTCATCGCAGCCCGAAGCTGAAGATCGAATGCGGTGCATCCATCGAAGACCTGATGCCCTCGCTGGCCGGCCTGACGCTTGGCACTGCAGTGGCTGGCAACTCGGTCGAGGTACTTGAAAACGGCGCCTTCTTTGATGTGCTGATCGAATGCATAGCAGCCGCGCAAAAGTCGGTTCACTTCGAAACCTTTCTGTGGAAGCAAGGCGTGCTCGGCCAGCGCATGGCCGACGCGCTGTCGGATCGGGCGCGCGCAGGCTTGAAGGTGCGCGTGCTGCTCGATGCGGTGGGCTCGAAAGAAGTCGGCAACGCCGCCGCACGCCAGATGCAGGAGGCCGGTTGCAAGCTGGCTTTTTTCCACAAGAGAAGCATCTACAACATCGGCGTGATGAATGAGCGAGACCACCGCAAGCTGGTCGTCATTGATGGCCGCGAAGCATTTGTTGGTGGTCACTGCATCGTCGATACCTGGCTGGGCAATGCCGAGGACAAGCAACACAATGCCGACCTCAGCGTGCGTCTGCACGGCCCCATCGTCCACAGCGTGCAGGCTGCGTTCAGCGAAAACTGGGGTGGCCAGACCGGCGAGCTGTTCATGGGCAGCGACGTATTCCCGGTGCTGGAGCCCGCTGGCGACGTGATGATTCATGCGGCCTATGCGAAACCTGAAGGATCAGCGCCAGCCGTGAAGATTCTTCACCACACCGTGATCTGCCTGGCCAGAAAGCGCCTGTGGATTCAGAACCCCTACTTCATCCCCAAAGCCGAAGCGATTGACGCCATGGGCGCGGCCGTGAAGCGCGGCGTCGATGTGCGCGTGATGATGCCCGCCACCAGCGGCTCAGACAACCCGATGGTGCAGCATGCCGGCCACCGCAATTTTGAAAAGCTGCTGCGCTGCGGCGTGCGCCTGTTCGAATACCCGCACACCCTGCTGCACCAGAAAGTGATGACGGTTGACGGCGTGTGGAGCGCGATTGGTTCCAGCAATTTCGATGACCGGTCGTTT